>NZ_BDIR01000005.1:300000-433134 GCF_001895145.1 Arcobacter sp. LA11
AAAATAATTCGTTTCTTTGTATTTATAACATATCCTATAATTTTAGTAACTCAATTTGTAACTAAAAAAATAAAAGGTAATGACAGTGGAGATTCTCTTTCAAGAGAAGAACTTATTCATTCTACATTATTGAGTGAAGAAGAAGGTGTAATTGGAGATTTAGAGTCTGATATTATTGAAAATACTTTAACACTTAATGAAATAAAAATAAAAGATATTTTAACTCCTAGATCTGTTATGTATGCAGTAGAAAAGAAAACTGCAATAAAAGATATCCTTGAAGATAAAAGAACTTATAAATTCTCAAGAGTTCCAATTTATGAAGAAACAATCGATAATATTGTAGGTATAGTACTTACAAAAAAACTTTTTAAACAAGCAGTTAGAGATAAAAGTGCAACTATGGAATCTATTATGACTCCGGTTTTCACATTAAATGAAAATATACCAGTTGCAAAAGCACTAAATAAATTTATCCAGAAAAAAGAACACATGTTTATTGTTTTAGATAATTATGACCAAACTGAAGGTTTAGTTACTCTAGAAGATTGTATTGAAACACTTTTAGGTCTTGAAATAATGGACGAATCTGACACTACAGCTGATATGAGAAGATTAGCTCTTAATAAAATGAAAGCAAAAAGAAAAGAAAAAGGTAGTAAAGAAGCTTAAGTCTTCTTTCTACTTTTCTATATATTTAAACTAAAATCTGTAACTATTCTGTAATAAAACAAATTTGATAAGATATTAAATTATTAATTAATAAAAAACTGCTACACTTTTTTTTATTTAAAAAGGAGAAAATATGGGATTTTTATCATTTGCAATTGATGCAGGTAAAAAATTATTAGGTTTAGGTAATGATGAAGCTAATGTAAAAAGTGAAATCGAATCAAATAGTTCAAGTATGCCAATAGAAAACCTTGACGTAAAAGTTGAAGGTGACAAAATTATATTAACAGGAGAAGCAGATGACGAAGCAAAAGAAAAAGCTGCTTTAATTGCTGGAAATATAAAAGGAATCAAAAGTGTAGAATTTGACGGAATTACAGAAGATTCAGAAGAAAACTACTATGAAATAAAATCAGGAGATAACCTATCAAAAATTTCTAAAAAATTTTATGGAAATGCAAATTTATACAATAAAATTTTTGAAGCAAACAGAGAAGTTATCAAAGATATGAATTTAATCTATCCTGGACAAAAAATTAGAATTCCTAAAAATGGCTAGGAATTAAAAATGAATATTTTAAATACGATACTAGAAAATGGTTTAGATGAAAATATTTTAGGTGCTATTTCTAATAAAACAGGTATTGATACAAATTCTGTTCAATCTTTAGTTTCTCAATTAGCTCCACAATTATTAAATGGAGCTAAACAAAACTTAACAAGCGATAATGATTCATCAGATTTAATTAATATGATTTCAAATACAAACTTAGATGAAATTAGTCAAAATCCAGATGCTATAGATAGTATGGATAATTCAAATATGTTAGGTCAACTTTTTTCTTCATTAAATGAAAATGAAAGTGATATTACAAATGCACTTAGTGCAAAAAGTGGTATTGATACATCTTCAATCGCTTCTCTTTTACCAATGGTTGCACCTTTAATAATGGGAGCATTAAATAAACAAACAAATCTAAGTTCGACTGATACTTCAGATACAAATAGTATTACAAGTATGCTAAGTGATTTTATTGATCAAGATAATGATGGTTCAGTTGTAGATGATTTAATGGGAATGGCTAAAAAATTCTTCTAGATAAGAATTTTTTAAATTATTTTGCTATAGAATAGATACAAATTTATTACAAGGAAAGAAATATGACAATTAACTTAAGAAAAAGTGACGCTAAAGAGCCATTTACATTCGTATTTGTAAATGCTGAAGGTAAAACAATTGTAAAAAGTGAAAACTATGCTCAAAAAGCTAGTGCAAAAAATGGAATTGAATCTGTAAAGAAAAATTGTCAAGATGATGATAGATATGAATTAAAAGAATCATCAAATGGAAAACCTTTCTTCAACATTAAATCAACTAATGGTCAAATTGTTGGAACAAGTGCATTATTTGCAGATGAAGCAGAAAGAAGTGCAGCTATTGCAGAACTTAAAGCTGATAGTGCAGAGGCAGAAGTTTCTGAATAATAAAATTAGTTTTTAATTATATAAAAAGTGGATGTCTAGATTTAGGCATTCACTTTTTTTTTGCTATAATATCCATCAAATTTAATAAAACAAAAGGTCTATTATGAGTAGCACATTTGATTATGAAAAATTAAAACTTTTCTTTATAGGAAAAGAAAAAATCAATGAAGAAAAATCTATTCCAGTTATATACAAAAATAAACACCTAACTACGCATGCTGCAATTATTGGTATGACAGGAAGTGGTAAAACTGGACTTGGGATTTCACTTCTAGAAGAAGCTGCTATTGATAATATTCCTTCTATTATTATTGATCCAAAAGGTGATATGGGAAACCTCTTACTGACATTTCCAGAACTAAAAGGAAGTGACTTTGAACCTTGGGTTGAAGAGCAAGATGCTATTAATAATAATATGACAAAAAGTGAACTAGCACAAAAAACTGCTTCACTATGGGAAAAAGGAATTACAGGAGATTTTCAAAGTAAAGAAAGAATTGCAAAACTAAAAAATAGTGCTGATTTTACAATATATACTCCAGGAAGTACAGCAGGTGTTCCTATTTCTATATTGCAAACTTTTAAAGCTCCTGCACAAGAAGTTTTAGAAGATAGCGATATTTTAAATCAATTAGTTAGTTCTACGGTATCATCATTATTATCTTTAGTTGATATTAAAGATAATAGTTCATCAAAAGAACATATATTAATCTCATCAATTTTTATGAACTATTACTCTCAAGGAAAAGATTTAAATATTGAAGAATTAATTTCTTGCATTGTTACACCTCCTTTTAAAAAAATTGGAGTATTTGATTTAGAAACTTTCTTTGCTCAAGATGATAGATTAAAACTAGCACTAAAACTAAATACAATTATTGCAAATCCATCTTTTAAATCTTGGATAGAAGGTGAGCCTTTAGATATATCAAATCTATTATATGATGAGAATGGAAAAGCAAGAGTATCAGTTTTTTCTATTTCGCATTTAAATGATTCTCAAAGAATGTTTTTTGTTTCACTTTTACTAAACCAAATGCTTGCATGGATGAGAAGACAAGAAGGTACATCATCACTTAAAGCCCTACTTTATATGGATGAAATATTTGGATATTTCCCACCATCAAAGAATCCACCATCAAAACAACCTATGTTGACACTATTAAAACAAGCTCGTTCATTTGGTATAGGAGTTATACTTTCTACTCAAAATCCTGTTGATTTAGATTATAAAGGATTAGCAAATATTGGAACTTGGTTTATAGGACGTCTACAAACTAAGCAAGATAAAGAAAAAGTAATAGATGGATTAGCAACTAGTGGAAACGTTAAATTTGATAAAAAAGAATTAATGAACTTACTTTCAAATTTAGATAAAAGAAACTTTATCATGAAAAATATCCACGAAGATGCAATTAAAGTATTCAAAACAAGATGGGTTTTATCATATTTAAAAGGTCCTATTTCAAAAGATGATATAAAAAAACTTATGTCTGATAAAATTGCAAAAGCTTTAAATAAAGATACAACAAATGAAAGTACAAATACTCAAACAAGAGTAACACAACCTATTGAAAACTCTTCATCTAAACCCATTTTACCAAATGGTTTAGAAGAGAGTTTTAATTACATTTCACAAAGAGACAATTATCAGATGCAACCATACTTATTAGCATCTTGTGAACTAAATTTCTTCAATGCATCAAAAAAAATTGATATAAAAAAATCAATTATTCAAAAAATTTATTTAGATGAAACAGATTCAAATGTAAATTGGGAAGATAAAGAAGATTTAGAAGATAATCAATTTTCAAAAAAACAAAGAGCAAACTGTTCCTTTTATAATGTTCCTACATTTATGCAAAATGCAAGAAGATTTAAATCTCTTCAAAGAGAATTTACAAATCTTATTTATCAAAATGATAAATTAACACTACACACTATCTCTTCTCTAAAACTTACATCAAAACAAAATGAGAGTTTAATTGATTTCAAAATTAGAGTACAAGATAGATTAAATGAAGCTATTGATGAAAATATTGATAAACTACAAACAAAGTATGAAAAAGAAGAGAATAGACTAGAAACAAAGTTAGAAAAACTTTACATAAAACTAGAAAAAGAAAAAGACCAAGCAAATGCAAAGACAACAGATACTCTTATTTCTATAGGCTCTTCTATTTTAGGAGCATTTTTTGGTAAATCAATGCTAAGTAAAACAAATGTAGGCAAAGCAGCCTCTAGTGTAAAAAATGTTTCAAAAGTTTTAAAAGAGAAAAAAGATGTTAAGTTTGTAGAAGCTGAAATTGAAGAACTTTCATCTGACATTGAAAATTTAAAAGAAAAACTTGAAAATGAAATTGAAAAGATAAATGAAGAGTATAATATATCAAATTATGATATTGAAGAAACATATATAAAACCAAGAAGAAAAGACATTTATAATGTAAAACTATCACTTCTTTGGGAGGAAATTTAATGTTAACAGATTTTTTAAAAGAATTTAAAAGTATAGTATTATCTACAATTGATAAGAATAATAATCCATTTACAAGTTATGCACCATATGTAAAAAAAGATGCAAAATATTATGTTTATCTAAGTTCAATGGCAAGACATACACAAAACCTGGATAATAACAATAATGTTTCACTATTTTTTATAGAAGATGAAATCTCTTGTGCAAATATTTTTGGAAGAAAAAGAGTAGTTATTCAAGCTAATTCAAAAAAGCTTCCAAGAGATACAAAAGAATTCGAAACTCTAATTAGTATGTTTGAAAAAGAGCATGGAGCAACAATGAATATGCTTAAAAGTATGAAAGACTTTTCGATATATGAATTCAAACCACATGGTGGAGAAGCTATATTTGGTTTTGGAGAAGCTTATAATATAGGTGGAGAAAACTTTGATGAGTTAATACAAAGACAAGGTCAAACAGGACACAAATAGTAGAAGTTATTAAATAATTTCTACATCTGTAATATCTTTACCTGAAACTTTTTCTAATTTTTGTTCAACTAAGTCTAAAAATTCTGTTTTATTCTTTTCATCCATATTATTTTCTAAAATTTCATTTATATATTTAATACCATTTGCATTTATTTTCTTCATACTTGCCAAATAGTGTACAAATGAGATTTTTTTTACATCATTAATTGAATATAGTTTTTTAGCCTCTTTTTTTAAAGGTAAAAGCCCTTTCTCTTCATACATCTTAAGTGTTCTTACTTTTGCAGTTAAAAGCTCTGCAATACTACTTAAAGGTAATACATCTTTATCATTATCAAGTAAAGCCAAAAAAATCCTTCTTAATTATTTAAAAAAATTATATCCTAGAAATAAATAAATTATAATTAATCCAAAAAGATGTTGATTTTATACACTTAATAACTATAATTTAAGTCAATTTTAGTTATTTTAATTACATATATAATGTAATTATTTTACACTATATATGTAAAATTTTATACTAAAGGATGTTATTTGGATTCAAAGAATTCTGAAAATAAACACATACTAGGTCAAAATAATTTACAAAAATTTGGTCTAGATATACACAATCCGGTGTTTATTATAAGTGCCATGCTAATATTGGTTTTTGTAATAGGTACCTTAATCTCACCAAAAGAGGCAAAAGAAGTTTTAGATGGGGCGAAATGGTGGTCAATAAACAATTTTGATTGGCTATTTATGTTATCTGGTAATATTTTCGTAATATTTTGTTTACTATTAATTTTTTTACCAATTGGAAAAATACGTCTTGGAGGAGATGATGCAAAACCTGAGTTCACAACTTTTGCATGGTTTTCAATGTTATTTGCAGCAGGAATGGGAATTGGTCTTATGTACTGGTCTGTAGCAGAACCAGTTGCATATTATACTGCTTGGTGGCATACTCCACTAAATGTTCTACCAAATACGCCTGAAGCAAAAGAACTTGCTATGGGTGCAACAATGTTTCACTGGGGATTACATCCTTGGGCTATTTATTGTGTAGTTGGTTTATCATTAGCATTTTTTGCATACAGCAAAAAACTTCCCTTAACTATGAGATCTGCTTTTTATCCAATCTTAAAAGAAAAAGTTTGGGGATGGCCAGGTCATATTATCGATGTACTTGCAGTTTTTGCAACTATTTTTGGACTTGCTACATCTTTAGGATTGGGAGCACAACAAGTAGCTTCAGGGTTAAACTTTTTATTTGATATTAGTAAAGATGTAAATACTCAAATTATAATTATTTTAGGAATCACTTCAATTGCTGTTATTTCTGTAATAAGAGGATTAGAAGGTGGAGTAAAAGTTTTAAGTAAAATAAATATTATTATTGCAATTTTGCTAGTTTTATCTATTATAATACTAGGACCTACTAGCGATATTTTATTAGGAACAGTAACAACATTAAATGCTTATGCTTCAAATATTTTTGAACTTAGTAACTTTATTGGAAGAGAAGATACTGAATGGTTCCATGGTTGGACAGTATTCTATTGGGCTTGGTGGATTGCCTGGTCTCCTTTTGTAGGAATGTTTATTGCAAGAGTTTCAAAAGGAAGAACTGTAAGAGAGTTTGTCATTGCTGTACTTTTAGTTCCTATGATAGTAACAACAATTTGGATGAGTACTTTTGGATTAACAGCACTTGATCAAGTTATTGGAAATATTGGAGCTTTAACAAATGGAATTACAGATAAATCACTTGCAATGTTTCAAATGTTGGAAAATATTCCATTTTCTTCAATTACTTCGTTTATAGCTATAATATTAGTTATTGTATTTTTTGTGACATCTTCAGATTCAGGTTCGCTTGTTATTGATAGTATAACAGCAGGTGGAAAACTTGATGCACCAGTTGTACAAAGAGTATTTTGGGCTGTAATGGAAGGATTAGTTGCAGTTACACTTTTATATGTAGGTGGTAATGATGCATTAAATGCTCTACAAGCAGGTTCGATAACAACCGCACTTCCGTTTACAATTGTTCTTTTATTAATGTGTTATTCATTATATAAAGGTTTAAAAGAAGAACTTTCTAAGTAGTAGTTTAAAACTACTACTTATGGAGATAAACGCTCTATTTTCCAATTAGATTTACTATCTAAAATATAAACGAATCTATCATGTAATCTATCTGTACCAGCTTGCCAGAATTCTATTCTCTCTGGCTTTAAAATATAACCACCCCAAAAATCAGGAAAAGGAATTTCACCTTTTACAAATTTATTTTTAATTTCATTAAATTTTGCTTCAAGAATTGACCGTGAACTTATAACTTCACTTTGATGAGATACCCACGCTCCAATTTGACTACCTTTAGGACGTGATAAAAAATACTTTAAAGACTCTTTTGAAGATATTTTTTCAATACTTCCTTCAATCTTAACTTGTCTATCTAAATCTAACCAAGGAAATAAAACTGCTGCTTTTGGATTTTCTATAATATCTTGTGCTTTTTTACTTTTATAGTTTGAAAAAAATACAAAACCAGTTTCATCAAATATTTTTAATAAAACTGTACGAACACTTGGCATCATGTCTTTTCCTGTTGTTGCTAAAACCATTGCATTAGGCTCTCGTAAACCTACTTCAATAGCTTGATTAAACCAAGTTTCAAACTGTTTTATTGGATTTTCATCTAAATCTTCTTTATTTAAACCTTTATCCATATATTGTTTTCTCATCTGAGTAATATCTATCACAAAAATTCCTATTTTTTAATCTTGTATTCTAACATCTTTTTTTATATAATCACATCAAAAAAAAAGTGAAGAATATTGCAAAGAAATACTTGTTATAAATGTTATAGACCAAAAAGTTCATGTATGTGCGAATATATAAATCCTATAAAAACAAATACAAAGTTTATCATACTTATGCATCCAAAAGAGTATAGAAAAACAAAAAATGGCACAGGGCATTTCACTAATAAATCACTTCATAACTCTGAAATATTCATAGGTATAGATTTTACTGACCATGATAAAATAAATTCGATAATAAATAATCCAAACAACGAATCATACATTTTATACCCTGGAGAAAAAAGTATAAAGTTAAATAATCAATCAATTAAAACTGGAAAAAACATAGTTCTTTTTCTTATTGATTCGACTTGGCCATGTTCAAAAAAAATGCTAAGAGTAAGTAAAAATTTAAAAAAATTGAAAAGAGTGAGTTTTCATAGTAGAAAAATATCAGATTTTAAAATAAAAACTCAACCAAATAGTTATTGTTTATCCACAATAGAAACAACACAATATATTCTTCAACTACTAAATAAACAAAATATAGAAAGTATAGACAATAAAAAGCTGTTAGAATTTACTAAACCATTTGAAAAAATGGTCGAATATCAAATAGAGTGTGCAAAAGACTTAAAAAAAATTAGATACAAAGAATAAAGATAAATTTATTATTCATTTGTATCTGGATTCTCAGCCTCTAACTGTGCATCTGTTTTAAGTAATTCTGCAATTTTTTCATCTATTATTTTTAATGTTTGTTCTTGTGTTTGATAAGATATTTCAGGTAATGTTCCACCCCACATTTTCTCAGCTTCTTCAAAACCTCGAATAATACCTTTTTTAGCTTCTTCTAAAGCTTCAAAACTATCTCCTGCAATATTCATTACAAAAGAACTAACTCTAAAAGATGTTTGCTCAACACTAAAAAAACCACCATCTGATACTAAACTTTTTGCTTCATCTGAAGATAACTCAGTTATTGGTTTACCATCATAACCAATTGATTTTAAACTAAAACCACCATCAATCTCTTTTCCTGATAAAAAATCATAAACCTCAGTATTATTAATAATATTCATCAAAGAATTTTGTGCTGATGTATTTTTTTGTGATAACTCAACACTTTTTATATTTAAGAATACCTTTATACTCTCCATAGAAATAGAAACATTAACAGCAGAGTTATGAATCTTACTTTCATTTGATTTATGAATTGAACTATTTTCAGAATGAGACTTTTGTTCAACCTTTGTATCTTCAGCTTGAAAAGTACCAAAGTATTGATTGTCAACATTTAAACTTACAGCTTCCATATCAAGCTCCTTTTCCCAATTTATAACTAATTATATTAATACAATTCTTAAAATTAGATTAAACATAATACTCATAATTATAATTTTAAAATTCTATTCTATCTATCCTTACTCCTTTAGAACAGTCATCTGCACAGTTTTTAGGACTATACAAACAATATTTCAATATCTTTTTCTTATCATATCCTATGTAAATATTATTTGTTTTTTTATCTTTTCTTAAAATAGTAACTTTACAAATTTCATATAAATCATCTATTTTTTGAGGTATTATACCTTTTTTACTATTACCTAAATTGTTTTTTCTTTCTGTAAATTTTTCTAAAATCTTTCCATTTGAATTCCAAGAAGAATACTCTTTTTTTATTATTTCATCATTTTTTACATAGATTTTACTTCTATTTCCAAATCCTATCCAACTTATAAATTCTGAAGTAAAAGTATATGTAGAATTATTATTTATTTTAATTTCTTTCCAAATTAAAAAACTCTTCTCTAAATCTAAGATTTCATTTGAAAGATTCATTTGCTCAGATTTTTCTGCACTACAAGAAACAAAAAAAACTGTTATAAATGCTAATAAGACTGATTTTTTTAACAAATTTTGTACCTTTTATAAAAAAAACTAAAAAATTATAAAATAGTTTTATAATTTTCTGATAATATTAGCTAAATTTAACTATAATTCAAAAAATTATTTAGGTTATTAAATGAAAAGATTTAACATTATTTTAGTTTTATTAGGGATTCTTACATTTTCATACGCAGATATAAATGTTGAAAAAGAAGTAAAAGTATTTGAAGAAAATACAAATGATAAAATAGTTGAAGAGATTATTGATTTAGAAAAAGAGTTTAAAAATAATACTTCTATTATTTTAAAAAAACTACTTAAAGCTAAGAAAATACCATCTACTCTAAGTAGAAACCTTACCAAGAAATACTATAGAAACTTTGATTATTCTACTTTTTGGGTTAATAAAGAAGGTATTAAGCCAATGGCTTTTTCTTTAATAAAATCAATAGAAGAAGATGAAGTATTAAAACCATATAATCAAAAACTTTTTAAATTAAATAAAATTAATGAAACAATTAATTCTATTCAAACAGATGAAAATATTGACTTAAAAAAATTATTAACTCTAGATATTATGTTAACTAGTACTTACCATGAATATATGAGATATCTATCAAGAGGATTTATTGATTGGAAAAAGTTCCAAACAAAATTAAAAAGCTTAAATGAAAAAAAAGAAATAATTGCAAACTGGAAAAAATATAGTGTTAAAAAGAATATTAGAAAGCTACTATATGAAGCAGTAAAAAATGACAATATTTTTACTGCAATAGATCAAGTAAATTATACTTTCCCAAAAGCAAAAGAACTATCAAATTTAATTAAAGAATATGAAAAAATTGCACAAGATGGTGGTTATGTAAAAATACCAAAGATTAAAAAATCTTTAAAAAAAGGAAATTATTATCCTGAAATTAAAATTTTAAGACAAAGATTACTTCAAAGTAAAGATTTAGAAACTACAAATTGTATAGAAAAAGAAGAAAAAAAAATTAATCTTATAGAAGAAAATTTATTTAAAAAAGAACCTCAAATTGTTACTACTCAACTTGATAAAGAAACAGCAACAGTAGAAATTAAAAAAGAGCCTGACACTCCAATAAAGGATTGTTTAGAGTTATATGATGAAAATGTTTTTCAAGCAGTAAAATCTTTTCAAAAAAATCATGGTCTAGTTCAAGATGGGGTTGTTGGAAGAAATACTGTTTCTAGATTAAATATCTCTATAGAGAAAAAGATTAAAAAAATGAGAATCAATCTTGAGAGAATGAGATGGATGCCTAGAACTTTGGGAGAAAAATATTTAATTGTAAATATTCCTGATTATAAATTAAAAATGTATAATAATGGAGAAAAAAAACTAGATATGGCTGTTGTTGTAGGTGAATATAAAAATCCTACACCTATTTTTAGTCATAAAATGTCATCAATTGTTTTAAATCCATATTGGAGAATACCTCAAAGAATTGTAAAAAGAGAAATTATTCCTAAACTTGTTGAAGATCCAAATTATCTAACAGACAGAGATATCAAAGTATTTGAAAATTGGAGTCATAAATCAATGGAATTTGATATGCAAAATGTTGATTGGAGTATGTATTTAGATAATGATTTAATAGGAAACACACAACAAGCACCAATGAGATTTATTCAAATACCTAGTAACCAAAATCCTTTAGGAAGAATGAAGTTTATGTTTCCAAATAGATACTCTGTTTATTTACATGATACTCCATACAAAAGACTCTTTAAAAACAATAAAAGAGCTTATTCTCATGGTTGTATTAGACTATCAAGACCTCATGACTTATTAAAAACAATTGCAGAAGAGGATTCAAGAGTTGATTACACAAAAGCTAAAGAAATTTTAAATGATATAGAAAAAACTGATTTAGATTTAACTAAGAAGATTCCTGTACATATTGTATATTTAACATCATGGATTGATGATAATGGAAAAGTACAATTTAGAGATGATATTTATAGATATGATAGAATGCAAGGTAACCTTTTATATAAAAAGGCCCTTTAACTTTAATTGAAAGAGAAGTTTTTTAACTTCTTTTTTATGTCATCAACTTCTCTATTTGTAAAGAAATATTTGTCTTCTACTATATATTTCATAAATCTAACTTCTGCATTTGTAAAACCATCTAATTCTTTCTCTTTTACAGAAGTTTCTTTATTATGAATTCTAACACGTTTTAATTTTCCATTTTTATTTTTGACATAATATACAATATCAAAATCTTTACTATTTATTTTTTCAATCGTTACATAAATATTTACTATTGTTTCATTATACGAAGGAACAATATTTAAAAAATCATCTACATCTACAAAACCTATATATAGTTTAGTAAAAATATCAAAATATAGAGACAATCTTTTAGATTTGAAAAATTCTAAATTTAAAGGTATTTCATTTTTTTCTCTTGATTTTTTTAGTATCCATTCTAAAGTTTGAAAATATATAAACTTATTTGTCCTAATAGAATATGCTTCCATAAATTTATTCTGTTTATATTGAGAATCTAGATTTCTTTTTTTCTTTGTAAAAACAAGTTTCTTTAAAAGTTCATTATCTCTTAAATCTTTTGTAATCCAAATTGTACAATATGAAGGAAAACGGTTTAATCCAACTGTACCTTCTGTTAATACTATCAAAGCTCTAATATGCAAATTAGGGAATAAAACTTTTAATAAAGCATATTTTTTATCTAATCTTTTATTTAAACTTACTGTTTTTTTTGAAGTACTCATTTCTACAAAATACAAAGCATCTTCTGTAAAAAATAGTGCATCAAACTCACTAATATCTTTATAATTTGATTTATAAACAATTTGAAGACTTCTATCAATCATAAGTCCAGTTTTATAGAATTTATCAATTCTATTTTGATGAGGCCCTTTTAATATAAACTTTGTGATGATATCTTTACTTAAAGCATAGTCCAATAAAAGTTCATAAATTATATTTTCATAAACTTCACCTTTAAAACTATTATACGTAGCAATATTTTCAAGTGAAATATCTTGTTCATTTGATTTTAAAAGTGGTTTTACATTTCTTGAATCGTATTTGTAGTAGAAAAGGTTGTCTTCTATTTTTGTAATATCTAAATTTTTAATTTCATTTGTAATTTTTAATTGCTGCAATTTACTAAAAAAAGTTATTTACTTTTTTCTCTCCATACTCTATAATTTAGCGGATTATATCTAAAGTATAGAATTTTGTAAAGTATAATTAAAATAAATATAATTATAATGTACAAAAGAAAAGAAAAAGATTTTAATGAAACAATTTTTTATATTAATTACAATTATTTTAAGCTTCACAGCATGTAGTATCAAACATGATAATATTAAATTAAAAGATAGATCATATGAAAATAAAAAAATAAAAAAATTAGCAAGAGATATTTTATCTTTATCAAAAGAAATTGATAAAAAAGAAGCACTTAAAGTCTCATATGATGCAATAACTTATTCAAAATACTTAGCAAACAAATTTCAAGTAGTAAAGCCTGCATTATTTCATAATACTTTAATAAATTTAAATTTAAAAGAAAAAGGTTTTTGTTACCATTACGCAAATGAATTACAATTATATCTAAAGACAAAGAAGTTTAAAACTTTTAACTTTATACGTGCAGTGGCAAATAGAGGGGAATATTTTGAGCATAGTAGTCTAGTTCTAACTAGAGATGATGTATCCTTTGAAAATAGTATAATTTTAGATGCATGGAGAGATTCAGGTGAACTATTTTGGAGTAAAGTAAAAGATGACGTTAAATATAAATGGGAGAAGAAATAGATGAGTAAAAATATTTTAATAACAGGATGTAGTTCTGGTTTGGGACTAGCTCTTACTAATTATTATCTAGAACAAGACTATAAAGTATTTGGAATCAGTAGAAAAAATCCAAATATTAAAAATAGCAACTTTTATTTTAAAGAATTTGATTTATCAAAATTAAAAGAGATAAAAACTTCTCTTACAAGTTTTATTACACAAATCGAAAATATTGAAATAGTATATTTAAATGCTGGTACACTAGGTGAAATAAAAGAGATGACAAAACTTTCATATGAAGAGATTAAAGAAGTATTAGATTTAAATGTTTTTGCTAATAAAGAGCTTCTAGACATACTTACAACGATTAATGTAAATAATATAATAGGAATATCTTCAGGAGCTTCAAAAAATGGCTCAAAAGGATGGGGAGCATACTCTTTATCAAAGTCATCATTAAATATGTTAATCAATTTATACTCAAAAGAAATGCCAAATACAAAACTACTTGCTGTTGCACCTGGAGTAATTGAAACACCAATGACTGATTATATTAGATTTGAAGTTGATGATACTATTTATACTTCTGCAAAAATACTAAAAAGTGGAGATATACAAAAGCCAGATATTGCAGCTAAAAGATTAAATGAAGTTATTAAAAAAATAGATAACTTTGAAAGTGGTTCATTTATTGATGTAAGAGATATCTAAAGATAACCAAGCTTAAAAGCTTAGTTATCTTTATGACAAGCTGCTGTAAAAACTACATCTGTAGACGAGTTTAGTGCAGTTTCCATAGAATCTTGAACTACACCAATTACAAAACCAATTGCTACTACTTGAAGTGCAATATCATTTGAAATACCAAATAAAGAACAAGCTAAAGGAATTAAAAGTAATGATCCTCCTGCAACTCCAGAAGCCCCACAAGCTGCAAGTGCAGAAATAATACTAAGTAATAATGCTGTTCCTAAATCAATGGTCATTCCTAAAGTATGTACAGTTGCTAATGTTAAAACAGTAATAGTAACAGCAGCACCAGCCATATTAGTCGTAGCTCCTAAAGGAATAGAAATAGAATACGTATCCTCATTTAAATTTAACTTCTTACAAAGATTTAAATTTACAGGGATGTTTGCAGCACTACTTCTTGTAAAAAATGCCGTAATACCACTCTCTCTAACACAAGTAAAAATCAATGGATAAGGATTCTTTCTTGTCTTAATAAATACAATGATTGGATTAACAACAAAAGCAATAAATAGCATAGTTCCCACTAAAACAAGAAGAAGTTTTGAATAACTTAAAAGTGCTGCAAAACCAGTTTGTGCAAAAGTATTAGCAACTAAACCAAAAATACCAAAAGGAGCAAGCTTAATTATAAACTTTACGATTTTAGTAATACCAGTAGAAACATCAAAAAAGACATTTTTTGTATCTTCTGAACTATAGTGCATAGCAAAACCTATTGCAATAGCCCAAACTAAAATACCAATAAAATTACCTGTTTGCAAGGCATTTACTGGGTTATCAACCATATTAAATAATACTGTTTTAAGTACTGTTATCACACTATCAGGAGGAGTTGTTACTTTTTGTGCAGCATCTAAAAGTACAAGTTCAACAGGAAATAAAAAACTTGCTAATACTGCAATAAGAGCAGCCAAAAATGTACCTATTAAATATAAAACCACAATAGGCTTCATACCTGTTTGAACACCTACTTCTTTAGTAGCAATAGCTGTAGCAACTAAAACAAAAACTAAAATAGGAGCAATAGCTTTTAAAGCTCCTACAAAAAGCGTACCCAAAATAGAAAATGACATGGCTAATTCCTTTGAAATTAAAGCCACAACAACACCTAAAACAATACCAATTAAAATCTGTAAAACTAAGTTTCCATTGGCATACTTTGAAACTAGTCCATTACCTTCTTGCATAATCCATCCTAAAAATTTTCAATAAATAAAGCTCTCTTAAAAAAGAGAGCTAATTTTTATTTTTAAGATTATAACTAAGAAACTTTTTAATTTAGATTATATATTAATTTCTTTTTAGTTACTTATTAATTTCATTTTGTTTTTGAATAGTTTTAATATTTATAAGCATGAGGATTGAGATTATAAATGCAATTATAAAAAAACCTGCAAATACATATAGTGTTTGAGAATAACTACCGGTAACATCTTTTACAATAGAAATAATCAAAGGTCCTACAAGTCCAGCAGCAGCCCAAGCTGTTAATATGTATCCATGTATAGCTCCTAGTTCTTTTGTTCCAAATATATCACCAATATACGCAGGGATAGAAGCAAAGCCACCTCCATAACAAGACATAATAAAATATAAAATAAATTGAAATAAAACTATTTCTGTAATTGATGGTAAAATATAAAAAGCAACAGCTTGTGTAGCAAAAAATATTATATAAACCACTGGTCTTGTTAAATAATCAGATAATGAAGCCCAGAATATTCTCCCTGCGCCATTAAATATTCCCATAAGCCCTACAGCAGCAGCGGCAGCTATTGCAGATATTCCAACAACTTCTTGAAGTAAAGGAGATGCTACTCCAATAATAGCAATTCCACAAGTTACATTAATAAATAACATTAACCAAAGACCATAAAATCGTGGAGTTTTAATCGCTTCATTTACACCTAAAATAGATAAATCTTTTTTTAGCTTCTTTTTACCTTCTTCAAGTTTTTTCTTGAACTGTTTAGGCATATAATTTTCTTCGGGAGCTTCTAAATAAAGTGCAGATAAAAACATTACTATAAAATAAATTGCTCCAAGAATAAAAAAAGTACTTGCAATTCCTACAGCTTCAATCAATATCTTTATCGTAGGTCCCCAAATTGCAGAAGCAAATCCAAAGCCCATAATTGCAAGCCCTGTAGCCATTCCTCTTTTATCAGGGAACCATTTTACAAGTGTTGATACAGGAGAAATATACCCTATTCCTAAACCACAACCACCTAATACTCCATAAAAAAAGTACAAGAGCATTTTTGATTCCATCATTATTGCTAAACCAGAACCAATAGTCCCTAATCCAAAAAGAGAAGCTGCAATTAAAGCTGAAACTCTAGGACCATTCTTTTCTACAAATTTTCCCATAAGTGCAGCTGATAATCCTAAAAAGAATATAGCAATACTAAAAGAAATAGTTACATCTGTCAAAGTCCAAGAGAGTTCTTCTTGAATAGGTTTTACATAGACGCTCCATGCATAAACTGAACCAATACAAAGATGCACACCAACAGCGGATAAAGCCATCAACCAACGATTTTTTTCAATCATATATATTCCTAAAATAAAATTAGCAAAATTTTAACAAAAAATATTAATATATTAGTTAAAAAGGTAAAGTAATATTTACCTTTCTTTTAACATTAATTAAGCATTCTCCTAAAAAATAAAAGATATACTTTTTTAAAGGACTTTAAATGAGCAATGTCGTAGCAAAAGATGATGAAATAAAATTAGAAAACAATAGATATTTAGTAAGTGAAACTGATGCAAATGGGGTTATCACTTATTGTAATGATTACTTTACACAAATCTCTGGATATACTAGAGAAGAGCTATTAGGGCAACAACATAATATTATTAGACATCCTGATATGCCAAAAGTTATATTTAAATTGTTATGGGAAAGAATCCAATCAGGGAAAAATATAAATGCAATTGTAAAAAACCTTGCAAAAGATGGAAGATATTATTGGATTTTTACAGAGTTTAAAACTAGAGTAGATTTAGACACAAATGATATTATTGGTTATACAGCTCATAGAAAAACAATTTCTCATGATGCAGTAGAAGTTATTTCAGAACTATATGCAAAATTAAAAGAAATAGAAGAAAAAGAAGATATGGACGCAGCAGAAAAATATTTGAATGAATATTTGCAAACAAAAGACAAAAAAATAAACTTTGTTAATCTATTAGACCATATTCACAAATTCTATTAAACAAATCTTTTAATAAACTCTTTTTTATTTTTTTTAAATAAAAGTATGCACTCTTTACAGATGCATGCTTTCAATTTAAGCTCATTAGGAATAAACTCTCTTAAATCCTCAGGTACTTTTATCTCATTACACCAGCAATTATTATTTGGAATATGTGCCATACAATTATTATCTTTTTTACAAAAAGGACAAACCTTTGGATTAATCAACTTTTTCACCCCTTTTAAATATCAAATTTTTAAGAGTTTTTTCTTCATTGTTTGTGGGAAAAGTATCTAAATTTTCAAGTCTTTTTACATATTTAAACTCTAGAGTATTTTCTTCAAATAACTCTTTCATAAAAGAACTACTAAGCTCTGGGGCATTTAAACAAGATAAAATTATACACTCTTTTGAAGCTAATTGTTCAAGTCTTTTTACAATCTTTACATAATCAGTAGTAGCTGCAAAACTTCCTTTTTGAAAAGAAGGTGGGTCAATTATTATCACATCATATGGAGCATCTTTTTTTATCCTACTCCACGATTTTAATATATTATATGGCAGAAACTTTACTTTCTTTGTATCATGATTATTTAGGTGATGATTTTTTCTTCCTGTACTTAATGCACCTTTAGCCATATCTACATTAACAACTTGCCTAGCCTCACCTTCAATAGCACTTACAGAAAAAGCACAAGTATAAGAAAATAGATTTAGAACATTTTTCTCTTTTGAGATACTTTTTATATACTCTCGCCCTATTTTCATATCAGGAAAAATTCCAATATTCCTATTTGAAAAATTAATACTATATTTTAAAGCATTTTCTATAGTAATGCACTCTTCATCAATTTCACCAAAAACAATTTCACTAGGTGCTTTTGACAAATATCTTCTTTGTACAATAAAAGTTTTAAAATCATTCTGTTTTGCTATATTTTCTAAAAGAGATATTAATTCATCTTCCAATACAACTTCATCAAAAAAAGATGCAAAAAGAATCTTATCTATACTATCAACTGTTAAAAAACTAAAATTATCATAAAAATTTCCACGTCCATGAAAAACTCTTTTAAACTCTTGATTTTTATCTTTTAGATTTTCTAAAATCAACTCTTCCAATTCGTTAATATTCATATATCATCCATATTTTTTTGTATTTTACTAAAATAATATATAATATAAAGAATCACGTATTAATTGTAACTTTTTAGAAACTATTATACAATTTTTAGATACACTTCAAAAAAACTAGAAAGTACTTTATGGAATTCCTTCAAGATATATCAACTACGTGGATTATTATATTTATTATAACTGGCTTTGTTGCTGGATATATTGACTCTATTGCTGGTGGTGGTGGGATGATTCAAGTCCCAGTACTTTTATATAGTGGAATACCTCCAGTTTTTGTTTTAGCAACAAATAAAATGGCAAGTCTTTTTGGTACGCTTATGGCAACAATCAAATATTTCTTATCAAAAAAAATATCACTAAAAGTTGTAAGCATAGCTATAATCCCATGTTTAGTAGCTTCTTATATTGGAAGTGAACTTGTTATGTTTTTACCTGACCATATAATCCAATGGGCAATTTTAATCTCTATTCCTATTGCTTTAATTTTTTTATTAAAAAAAAGTAAAGAGATAAAAGAAGAAAATACAAAACTTACAAATAAAAATATAGTCTTAGCAACAGCTCCAATTGGTTTTTATGATGGTTTATTAGGGCCTGGTACGGGAACATATATGACAATTTCTATGAAAAAATTTTTACACCTAGATTATATTATTTCAACTGCATCAACTAAACCCTTAAATCTAGCTACAAACGTAGGTTCAGCAATTGCTTTTTTACTTGCAGGAAAAGTACTTTGGATGATTGCAATTCCTATGGCAATAGCAAATATGGCAGGGTCTTGGACAGGAAGTCATTATGCAATAAAAGGTGGAGAAGCTTTTATTAAAAAAGTACTGATATTTGTTTTAGTTTTTATGCTTTTAGCAAATATTATAAAAATAATTGTAGGTTAAATTCCCTCTGGTTTATATAAATTTACTTCTAAAACTTCATATTCATAAAAACTATCATTTATTTTAAATTCAAACTCTTCATGTAAAGTTTTTCCCAATAAAACTTTACCTAATGGAGATTTATTAGAAATTTTATTTTCATTAGGATTAGTTTCATAAGTTCCTACAATTATATATATTTTCTCTTCCTTATTATTTAAATCTAGAAGCTTAACACAAGAGCCAAAATTTACCTTCTCATGGGGTATTTTTGAAGTCTCTATCACATCTGAATTATTAATAATCTTTTCTAAAAACCTTAATCTTTTGTCAATATTTCGTATCATCTCTTTTGCAGAGATATACTCTGCATTTTCACTTCTATCACCATGAGCAGCTGCAATTTCTTTCTCTTTTACCCAATACGGTTTTTCTACTTCTACAAGTATTTTAAACTCTTTTACTATTTTTTTATATCCAAACTCTGTAATTAATTCATTTTGCATAAAATTACTTCATAAATCTTTCAAAATCTTCAGGATATGGACTATTAAGCAAGTCACCTTTTCTCATAGGAGAAAATAATTCATCATATCTTTTATAACTTGTTTGATCTAATCTTCTAAAGATATGTGTTCTATTAAGTTTACTATAATCATCAAGTCCTGCAGAAGCTAATATCTCAACAAAACTCTCTACTGTTCCACTATGAAAGTTTGCAACCCTTTGTTTTTTATCTTCTACAACTAAACCTTTTGTAAACCTAGCATCTTGTGTTGCAACACCTGTAGGACAAGTATTTTTATGACACTGTAAAGCTTGAATACAACCAAGACTTAACATCATACCTCTTGCACTTGCACAAAGATCTGCTCCTAAAGCTAAAGCTTTTGTAATATGCATACCATTTAATACTTTTCCAGAAGCTATAATTTTAATATCATCTTTTAAATCAAACCCTCTTAAAGAATCAACTACAAAAACTAAAGCTTCACGTAAAGGCATTCCTACTGAGTTTGTATATTCAAGTGGAGCTGCTCCAGTTCCACCTTCCCCTCCATCTACTGAAATAAAATCAGGTTTAATATCTAGCTCAATCATAGCTTTACAAATCTCAATAAACTCTTCTTTTCTTCCAATACATAGTTTAAAACCAATTGGTTTCCCATCACTTAAATCTCTTAATTTCTTTACAAATTTTAAAAGTCCTTCTACAGAGGAAAATGCACTATGTGTGGGAGGAGAATCAACTCTTGTATTTGCTTTAACTCCCCTAATCTCTGCAATTTCTGCTGTGTTTTTATAAGCAGGTAAAATTCCTCCATGACCGGGTTTTGCACCTTGTGATAGTTTTATCTCTATCATTTTTACATTTTGGGTTTTAGATTTTTCTGCAAACTTTTCTTCATTAAAGGTACCATCATCATTTCTACAACCAAAATATCCCGTTCCAACTTGCCAAATCAAATCACAAGCTGTATTTAAATGATATCTACTTAATCCACCTTCACCTGTGTTAAGGGCAAAATTACCAATCTTTGCACCATGACCTAAAGACATAACTGCATTTGCACTTAATGCTCCAAAACTCATAGCAGATACATTTAAAATTGAAGCAGAATAAGGTTTTTTACAATCAATTCCACCTATAGTTACCCTTGGACTTTGTTCTAAATCATGTGCTTTTAAAGCTTTTAAAGAGTGTCCTATCCACTCATATCCTGCTTTGTAAACATCAATTTTTGTACCAAAAGGAATTGTACCTGCAAGTTTTTTTGAACGTCTATAAACAACCGTTCTCATCTGCCTACTAATTGGTACTCCATCAATATCTGATTCAATAAAATATTGTCTAAAAGGAGGTCTAAGTTCTTCTAAAACCCATCTCATTCTTCCAACAATAGGAAAGTTTCTCCATAAAGAGTGTTTAGTTTGTTTTATATCATACAAACCTAAAGCAATAGTAATTAAAAATATAACTCCTAACCAAAGAAAAGATAGATTTACTATGGATAATATTATTATAACAATAGTACCAAAGATTATATAGTTTTTAAATAGTTTCGGCATTTAGACTCTTTTTTTAGGGATATTATATTATTTATATCTTTAAATAATTTTTCATGATATTGTTTTTCTTTAAACTTCTAAAATAGTCTAGGAATAGTTACTATCTTAAACAGTCGTATATTTAAATTGTGAAAAAATATTAAACTTGATATATCTCATTTTATTTTCTCTTAAAAAATTATATTTTAGAAATAATAAAAAGAAGAGAAAATAAATGCCTGAAAAATTAAAATTAGAAAGAAGAGACTTTATTCAAAAATCAACTCTTGGTATTTTAGGACTTTTTGCAATGGGTGGAATAGCAATATCTCCACACTTAAATGCACAAGAGTTTAGACTAAGACCTCCAGGAGCTCAAGAAGAAAAAGACTTTTTATCTTTATGTATCAAATGTGGTCAATGCGCCCAAGTATGTCCCTACCATAGTATAGAACTAGCAGATATTACAAAAGGTCATGGAGTAGGAACACCATATATAGATCCGATGCAAAGAGCTTGTTATCTTTGTACTGCAGTTCCATGTGTACTTGCTTGTCCAACAAATGCTTTAGATCATAATACAGAAAAGCCAGAAGATGTCCATATGGGTATTGCCGTATTTAAATTTTCAAACAAATGTATAGGAATAAGTACAGAAGAAGTTACGAGAAAAGATATTGATAGAATATATACTCACCCGCATACAAATAAATTGGAAAAAGACGTATTAAAAAGACTAGAAGAGTATGAGGATGAACAATGTACAATCTGTGCAGATTTATGTCCTTATCCAAACTCTGCGCAAGCAATTGAAATGATTGAGGATAAAGCAAACAACGGTAAACGTCCAAAAATAAATTCATCATGTGTAGGATGTGGAGTTTGTGCAGAGCTATGTCCTACAGCTGCCATTGAAATTGAATCAAGATTAACATACGAAGATTATTATATTAGAGGAAAGAGAAATAAGAAAATCTTATAATTGATATATATCATTTTTTGATAATTTGATTTTCTATATACTTCAAAAAAAACAAGGAAAAATAATGAAAATACTACTATCTATAGTTTTTATCTTTATAAATTTATTTGCAAATGAATTTGTAAAAAGTAATACATGTAAAGGTTGCCATCCAACAATTTATGCAGAGTTTTACGAATCATCACATAGAAAATCTTCAACTTTTGAAAACCCTATTCATAAGGCTGTTTGGGATTTACATCCAGATAAAGAAAAAGAATCATACACTTGTGCAAAGTGTCATACCCCAACTGATTTAGAACTTTTAAATAATCTAAAAGAAGAGAAAAAAGCCTTACCAAAACAAAACCATGTACAAACTCAAGAAGCAATTTCTTGTGCATATTGTCATGGAATCAAAGATATAGAAGAACATGCAAAAATGAATGAAAATATTGTGACTTTAAAAGATAAAGTATTTTATTCTGCAAATGAAAATCTTAGAAATGAAAAAAATAAAGGGTTCAAAGATGAAATTACACTTTTTGGGATGATGAAGAAAAAAACTGGTTCTCCTTATCATAAAATAGATTACTCAAATACAAACTTCTATACAGGAAAAATGTGTATGGGATGTCACTCTCACTTACAAAATGATAACAACTTTGATTTATGTAGAGTAGATAGTAAAGGTGCCAAAGATGAAGAAACAAACTGTATTTCATGTCATATGCCAAAAGTAAAAGGTACTGCAACAACTATTAAAATCACAAAAACACATAGATTTCATGGTTTTGCCTCAGCATCAAAAAACAAAGACCTTTTAGCTAAATATATAAAAATAAAATTTAAACAGAAAAAAGATTTCTTTGAAATATCAATAAAAAATGAAGCTAGTCATAATATGTTTTTACAACCTCTAAGAGTTGCTCAGTTAAAAGTAAATGTTTTAAGAGGTAATAAAACGATTAAACAAGAGACAAAATCATTTATGAGAGTTATAGGAAAAGATGGGAAACCAACTATGCCATGGCTTGCAGACAGTGAAATTAAAAACAATATGATAAAAGCAAATGAAAGAAGAGTTATAAAATATGACTTTAAACTTCAAGAAAATGACAAAATAGAGGTTGTTTTTGGATACTACAAAGTTAATCCCAAAATGGTAAAAAAATTAAAACTTGAGAACCATAAAGAATCAACAGATTTCAATATCCTAAAAAGTGAATTCTTTCACAGTAAATAACTTCATATAGAGTAGTACTTTAAAAGTATTACTCTATTCTGCTTTAACTCAAACTCTTTATATATTTAAAAGTTAAGCATAGTATCATACTGCTATTATTATTTTAAGGTTATAAATGAAATTTCAAGAACTTATTGCTGGGAAATTAGTAAAAAGATATAAAAGATTTTTAGCAGATATTATATTAGAAAATGGCGAAGAAATTACTGCTCATGTACCAAATAGTGGAGCTATGACTTCATGTATAGAAGAGAATTGTCCAGTATGGGTAACTTTTCATGACAATCCAAAACGAAAATTAAAATATACTCTAGAGCTAACTAAAATAGGTGAAAATCTAATCTGTACAAATACAGGAGTTGCAAATAAAATTGCAATAGAAGCAGTTGAAAATGGTACGATAGAAGAACTTCAAGGTTACACATCTTTAAAACCTGAACAAAAATATGGACAAAACAGTAGAATCGATATACTACTAGAAAAAGAAGATGAAAAATGTTATGTTGAAATTAAAAGTGTAAGTTTAAAAATAGATGATAAACTAGCCTTTCCAGATGCTGTTACAAGTAGAGGAACAAAACATCTAAATGAATTAAGAGATATGGTTCAACAAGGACATAGGGCTGTGATGTTATACGTTATTCAAAGAACTGATAAAGCATCTTTTAGATTAGCACATGAAATAGATAAAAAGTATGCTGAAACATTTAAAGAAGTTATGGATTTAGGAGTTGAAGTTTTAGTCTATCAATCAGATATAAATCATAAAGAAATAAATGTCAAAACAAAAGTGAAGATGGAATTAACTTAATTCCACTCCACAACTTTGACACTCTTTTCTAAACCATCCTCGTCCAGGAAACTTTCCGCACTTAGGACACTTCCACATAAAAATAGTAAATCCCATATATAGCACAAATCCAGCAATACCTGCTCTAAACCAAAAATCTTGGTCTTGTCCAAATACTTCAGTCCTATCTTTTATAATCATTACAATACTTGGCGTTAAAAGTATAAAAAAGATACCAGCAGCTATTTTTGCATTTAATATAACTTTGGCAAATTCTTCTTTTATATTCCTATTACTCATTTAAATCCTTAACATAATTGATAATTTAAAAAGATTATACCAAGTAACTGTAGCAATAAGAATGCAAGTTATTAAAAATTTTATAATTTACTATGAAAGAGCTAGTTTTTTTTATTAAAAAAAAGCTAAGTTTTATAAGATATAATTATGAAAAATTATAAAGGAAACTTATAAATGAATATTTTTGATAAGATTAGAGCTTTTTGTAGACCTTTTAGAATTGTACTTGGACTTGTACTTATTGCAGTTGGTATTTATACTGGAAACGCATGGTTTTATTTAGGTGTTTTACCCTTACTTGCTGGACTAGCTGACTTTTGTCCTACTTGTATGATAAGTAAAAAATGTACTCCTAAAAATCTAGAAGGATCTGTATAGTTTAGTTTCTGCTTGAAGGTACAAGCTTATAGATATTTCCACTATCAGTTGAAATAACTAAATTCCCCTTTGGAGATTGGATAACATTTCTTATTCTTTCTCCTAACTCTTCAAGAAGTCTTTCTTCTTTTATTTCTTTATTGTATTTATCAAAAACTACACGATTTAGATGTCTTAGTTTTAATGCACCAGAAAAAATATCACCTTTCCATTTAGGAAAAGTATCACCACTATAAACTATCAAAGAACTAGGAGCTATAGAAGGTATATACACTTTTTTTGGTTGAATCATCCCTTTTTTATGAGTACCTTCACCAACAGGAAGAGGATTCCAATACTCTTTTCCATAAGAAATAACAGGCCAACCATAATTTAAGCCTTTTTCAATAAGATTTATCTCATCCCCACCTCTTGGTCCATGCTCAATACTCCAAAGCTTTTTGCTTTCTTTATCATAAAAAAGCCCTTGAGGATTTCTATGTCCATAACTGTAGATTTCAGCTAGTTTTTCTTTTTGATTTATAAAAGGATTATCTTTAGGAATTGTTCCATCTAAATTTAATCTTATAATAGACCCAGCATGATTAGATAAATCTTGAGAGTTTTTTCTTACTCCTCTATCCCCAATAGAAAAATAGATATGATCCTCTTCATCAAAGGCAATTCTACTTCCAAAGTGCCTAGTTGTATCTGTAGCTGATTTTGTAATTAATAAATCTCTCCATTCAATCAAACTATTATCTTTTAACTTTGCTTTTGCAAGTGTCGTTACACCCTCACCTTTTATCTCTTTAACATAAGTAAAATATAAAATGGAATCACTTATAAAAAAAGGCGAAGCTTGAACATCTAAAAGCCCACCTTGCCCATCATACAAAATATTTGGTGTATTAATTATATTTTGTAGTTTCTTAGTATCAGTATTTAAAACAACAATCTTACCACTCTTTTGGGTAATTAGAAGTTCAGAATTTGAAATAAAAGTCATACCCCAAGGAACATTCAAATTTGAAGCAAGCTTTTCTAAATTAACATTCATACCTTCACTTTGAAAAGTAAAAATTGTTTGCGCAAAAAGAAAAGATTTGAATACAAAAAAAGTAAATATATATTTCATCATAATAAAACTCCTGGTTTTTTATTATATTTTTACGCCCTTTTTTCGACCATAATCTGTTTTTTTATCATATTCTTTACTTTTCTTTCTATACTTTTTTATAATTTTCTTTTTGTCTACTCTTATTTGCTTTCTAAATTTATCACAATCACGAGGAGAGCCATAAGATAGTAATTTCTTTTCAATTTCTTTCGCTGCTTGTACTGCAAATTTTTCATGCTTTTTTTGATATGAGATAAGTTTTCTTTCAAACTTTGAAAAAGGATTTTTTACACTAAACTTTACACTCTTCTTAGGAGTTAACCTAGGTAATATTGTCTTAATATTTAAATCAACATAAACTTTTGTAACTCTACATTTTCCTTTATATTCATAACTTGTATTAACTTCCCATACTGTATCAGCATAAAGTTTTTCACCTGATTTCTTTATCGGACTTTTACTTAATAACTGAGTTTTAATATCTTTCTTCGATTTAGGATAAATATCATAATACTTAATTCTTTTTTCAACTTTTACTTTTGCAGATACACTAAAAGGTATCAAAAGTAAAAAACATAAAACAATTACTTTTTTCATTGTATTCCTTATTTTATAATTTTAATAATTATAACAAAACTTATCTAATCTTTCTTAATATTACAGGTAACTGTCAATATTTGCATTAAGATTATATTTATGCTTCGTATTTTTATTATATTTTTTTATAATTTTTTGTATTTCATTATCAAATTTATTTTTAAATTTTTTACAATTTCTTTAAAGTTTAATACTCCAAGTTTTTTGTTAATCTCTTTCATAGCTTTTATTATATAATATTCATGTTTTTCACTTTATTATAAAATCTTTTAAAACTACTCCTTCTATTATAACTCACTTTTTGTTTTTTTGATATCTTAATAAAACTATTACTATCTTTGCTATTGTTTTTATATTACTAGCTTCGCAACTATTTTTCTTTTCCAAAGTTACATAATCTAAAAAATATTCAAATTTGTAACTTCCAAATATTTATACACAAACAATAAATATTTATAGTATATACTATTCAATCAATTTAAAAAGGCTATAAAATGAAAAAATTCGATTTAATAATCATTGGTGGGGGAAGAGCAAGTAATCTTGCGGTAACAGCTGGCAAAAAAGGTTTAAAAGTTGCACTTGTTGAAAAATCTACTTTAGGTGGAACTTGTCCAAATAGAGGTTGTGTTCCTTCTAAACTACTTATTGGTTATGCCCATGTAGCAAGAGCTATAAAAGAATCTGACAGACATTTTATAGATTCTTCAATAAATAATATAGATGTAGAAAAAATATTTGAAGAGACTAATAACTATGTTTCAAAAATAGATTCAAGATATGAGAGTAGATTTAATGAAAATGTAGAAATATTTAGAGGAACGGGTTCATTTCTTTCTAATAATATTGTAAAAGTAAATGATGATGAATTAACCGCACCTAAAATTGTCATTGCAACTGGTACAAAACCAATTAAAGCTGGACATGAAAAAGCTTGGACAAGTGATGACATTTTTCCATTAAAAGGAAATATTCCTAAATCAATAACAATAGTAGGTTCAGGGTTTATAGCCTGTGAACTTGCAAACTTTTTTTCAGCACTTGGAATTGAAACAAAACTCTTATCAAGAAGTCAAAGAATTTTAGGAAATGAAGATAAAGATATATCAGCAATTTTTAAAGAAGAGTTTACAAAAAGTGTTGATATTGAATTTGATACAACTATTCAAAATGTAGAATATAAAGATAATAAATTTGAATTAACTTTAGATAGTAAATCAAAAGGTCTTATAGAATATACAAGTGAAGCCTTACTTTATGCAACGGGAAGAAAATCAAACTCGGGAAGTCTTCATTTAGAAAATACAACAATAGATATAAATGAAAGAGGATTTATACAAAGAGATGAATTTTTTGAAACTTCTGCAAAAGGAGTTTATGTAGTTGGAGATGCAGCAGGAGAACATATGTTACAACATGCAGCTGCTTACGAAGTAAACCATTTAGGTAGAATATTACTTGAAGATTGTAAAGAACCACTAAACTTTAAATATATGCCACATGCTGTTTTTACAGAACCAGAAATTGCAAGTGTAGGAATAACTGAACAAAAAGCAGAAGAACAAAATATAGAATATGTAACAACAACTACAAACTGGTTGGCAAGTGCAAAAGCAATGTCAACAAGGCTTAAATATCCAGTTACAAAGTTTATAGTAAATCCAAATACTTATGAAATACTTGGATGTCATATGATTGGACCTGAAAGTTCTACTATGATGCATCAAGTATTAGCTGTAATGCATATAAACAATGATATAAGGCATATAAAAGAGATGTTATACATTCATCCTGCACTTAGTGAAGCATTGCTTCCTGCTGCTGTTGAGGCTGTGAAAGAAATAGAAAGATATAATACAGGTTCGTAAAGGATTTAAATGGCAAAAGCAACAGCAAGACATATATTATTAAATAATGAAAAATTAGCTAGAAAATTAAAAAAAGAGCTTATAAAAAAAGATATAACATTTGAAAAAGCTGCAAAAAAGTTCTCTAAATGTCCATCTGGAAAAAGAGGTGGCAGTTTAGGAACTTTTGCAAAAGGTGAAATGGTAAAAGAGTTTGATAATGTAATTTTTTCTAAAGATGGCCAACTTAATAAAATCATTGGACCTATTAATACTCAATTTGGTTTTCACTTGATTGAAATACAAGCAAAATACTAAAACTATATCTCTGGAATAGTTTTAGTATTTAATATTTTAAACTCTTTTAAATCTATATTTGAACTATAAATAGTATTGTTTTTCTGATATAAAACTATCACCTCATCATCATTGACAAAACTCCAAGAAGATAAGCTCTGTATATCACTTAAAACTTCTCTATAATTTTTACCACCAATATCAGAAAATGCCATTGTAAACCTATCTTTATAAGTTAATCTTCCATCACTATTTGAGTCTTTACTAACTATTTTATACATTAAAGCTTTTGTGTCTTTAATTTTATCTTCTAATCTTTTTTTAGAAATAGGATAAAGATTTAAAATCAAGTTTTTATTCGAATCAAATAACCATGAGGAATTAGTATTATCAATATTTGTAAATAGATAATTTTTTATAGAACTTGCACTTTTAGAGTAATATGACTGTTCATAGTTTTGAACAGAAACCAAAGGTATAACTATATACTTTGAATTAAAAACTCTATTATTTTGCCCTAATTTATAATGTTCATCTAAATTAGAATCTTTTTCTATATTTACAATACCAGATACAGCTCTTTTTGAAGTGTTATTTTTAATAATCTCATAACTACCATATATCAAAACTATTAAGCCTAAAACTCCAATAGCTAATATAATTATAGAATTTAATCTCCATATAAATTTAAAAAAACTACTTTTTTCTTCCATTGTTATTTCCTATGTTATTTCCTAAAATATTTTAAAAAGCCTATAATAATTTCGTAGATTTAAAGTGAAATTAGCCTATAAATTTTTCTAATTGATTAGCAAAAAACACTGGACACTCTATCATAGGATAATGCCCAGCTTCCATACACTCTACTAACACTAAATTTGGATAATACTTTACAAACTGTTTTTGTACTGTATTTTTATGAAAAGCTGGTAAGTCATACTTTCCAACTATGATACAAACTTTTGTTTCAAGACCTTCAATTTCTTCTGAAAAATCATTTGAAAGATACATATTCATGTAACCAAGTTTTGCTTCTAAAGTTGAACAATTATGAGCAAGCTCTTTTCTATAATCTTTCCATATTTTATTGTATCTTTTTGAAGCACCCTCAACTACTTGTTCTATTACACCATTTTCTTCTTTTACATTTGTAAGAAGTTTCTCTTTTGCACTAGGAGTCATTTTTATACCAATAGGAGGTATAGGAGTAATAAGAATCAAGGTCTTTACTTGTTCTTGTAAATCTAAAGCTATTCTTTGAGCTATTAAAGAAGACATTGAGTGACCAAGTAAATGAAATTTATTTAATCTAAGTTTTAATATAAGATTTTTAATATCATTACAAGCTTCAAATAAATCAAATTTACCCTCTATATCTTTTGATAACCCATAACCTCTGAAATCAACAAAAATAAAGGTATGTTTTTCTGTATCCAAATATGGAACTGTAGCATCATAATTTGTATGATCACCCATCCATTCATGCATAATAATCACAGTTTGAGAACCATTTCCAATTTTTTTATAATTTAATTCAGCCATAATATACTCACAAATTTTTTTGTGAGTATATCAAATTTTTTAAATATTAAAGTATTATTTACAACTTACTAATTCATTTTTACAAATAAAATCTACATTTTCATTTGCAGTTGCAGCTAAACCTTCAGCAGTTGGATGCATGATACCACTTGTTTCATCACTAAATCCAAAATCTACATCGCCAAAAATAGTTTTTTTAGTCATATTTATTTTTAAAATAGAATCTAAAGGAATATTTACCCATCTTTGTTTTTCATTATATTTTAAGTATTCTGAAGGATGAAATCCTTTCCATTTACCATCTTTAGTCTCTTTAAAAGGAATAATATATTTGTCTCCATCTTTTTTTGCACAAAAACCATGCTTATCATATAATTTAATATGACTATCAATAAATCCCCAACCAAGCATTTCAGTCAATTCCTTTTGTGTAAAATACAATGGTTTTAGTAAATATTGTTCAATATTTTGAAGCTTTAAAGCACGATTTATTCCTTTTGACTCACCAAAAGGAATTGTAAAGACACTATTTTCTACTTCTTTACATAAATTTCCATTTTCATCATTTAAAATATTAGGATATCCTGTTAAAATAATTCTTTTTTTATTATCATCAACAAGTAGAGATTTTTTCTTAATCACTCTATCTAACTTATTATAGTTTTTCCCTAACTTATTTTTCACCTCATATTCTGTTTGTGGATTTGCATGATTAACTACAATATCTGCAATTTTATAATTAATTAATACATTCATTACATATTTTGCAAAACCAACATCATTTCCACCAGTACTTAAAAGAATCAAATCTATTTTTCTTTTATCTTTTAACGTTTTATCTAATAATTCTAATTGTGGAGCAACACTATAAATTCTTTTATTAAACTTTTTTTTATTATCAAGAACATCTGCCCACTCAACATTATCAAAATCTTTAGGATAAACATAAGAAAGGTTTTCTTTTGCAGATTTAACTTTATCAATTATATTATCCGTAGTAGCACCTGTACAAGAAAAACTTACAAAGGTTACAGCTTGTTTAGGGTTTTTTAAAGCTAGTTGTAAAGCCGTTTTAAATTGATAAGAATATAAAGACCTATGACATCTTCTATCTAACCACTTAGCATAACTCTCTTTTGTATCTTTTCTAGGTAAATATTTTTTATCTACAAATATTTTATCTTTATTTGATTTTATACCGGTGACTGTTGCTGTTTTATCTGGATTACCTTCTCCTGAGCCAAATGAATCACCTAATCCTACAACCAAAATATCCTTAATTTTTCCAATTTTAATAGTTGAATCAAAATTTTTAACTTTCATTTTTACATTAACTATATGTTCATTCTGATTAGGAACAATATCTATTAAAGTTTTTGAACATAGTCCATTATAAACTTTTCCATTATATTCCCAGTCACATTTAGATTTTATAGGAGCATTTTTTACCCAAAATTTTATTTTATAAATTATAGGGTTAATATAATCCTGACATTCTGGATGATTATAAAGCATACTTTTACTATTCCAACAAGTACTGTTATAGTTATAATTAGTAGCAAAAGTTGATGCCCAGCTATTTATACCTTGATCATTTGATTTTTGAAGTTCTTTCTCCAAAGCAAGTCCAATATTTTCATATTTTCCAGATTCAACACCTTTTAAAACATCTACATATGCACTTTTAACTTTTTCATAATCTTCTACTTTTTGAAAGAATCTAAAAGGGTTTTCAAATTCCCACTCTATCTTATATGTATTATTATTTGAAGCCTCAACTAAACTAAAAAATAATACAAATAGTAAAACAATTTTTTTCATAAAATATCCTTTTCAAATGTCTAATAAATTTACACGTATACTCTCTTTAACTCTATTATCATCAGATTTTCCAACTAATTCAACATTTATTTCTAATGTCTGTTCTTCATCAGACTTATAATTTATTAAAGAAAAATTATGTTGAGGGAAAACCAAATGTCTTTTAAATCTAAAATCAGGTTTATTTTTAGTTGTTTTACCTATTTTTCCAGAAGATGCTGTTGCTTTTGCCAATAAGCTCATCTTGAGTGGTCCAACGGCAGCATATGTAATAGCACTTGAAGTTAATTGAAAAACTTTTGCATTAGCATATTTTTTATTGTCATTAAAAAGTTTAAAAATTCCTCCAATATGAACATCTCCACTTAAAATAACTAAGGGTCTTTTCGTACTATTAGAAAGTTCAAAGATAATATTTAAGATTTTCAAGAATTCTTTACCATGCTTTTTATGAGCCCAATGATCTCTCACATCATCTCTTGCACCAAAAATTGAGACCCAATCTAAAATATCACTAACAAAGTCTTTTAAATGTACCATAGGTACAGTAGAGACAACAAAGATTGGTGTTTTATTTGTACTATCTTTAAGATTTTTGGCCCAATTCTCAAATCTTTTTAGTTGCTTCTTTCCCAAAATAGTGTAATCATCTTCAAAATCTCTTTTACTTCTCATATCTAAAACAAAAAAATCACTACCACAAGAGGTAAAATCATAATCATAACAATCATGTATATCTTTTCTCTTAGGATTATGAATATGTTGATACTCTTTATAAATATGAGAAGCAGCTTTAAACATATTATTTGCAAGCTTTAAATTCTTTTTCTGATTTTCCCATTCAAAAATAGTATCTAATTCATTTGACAATTCTTTTTTTGTATAAGAACCCCAGCCATCCATTATTTCATGGTCATCCCATGTCATATAGTTTGGAAACTGTCTATGGATAGCTTTTACACCAGGAAAACCCCAATATCCTCTGTATATATCTCTATACCAAGAATACATATGTTCAAGGGTAGGATTATCTTTTTTTATCTTTTTTAACCATTTCCATATATTTAGATAATCAACTCCATCGCAATATACTTGATCTCCACCACCTATTACAAACTTCGCATCTGAGAATCTCAATTCTTTTTCCATTAAATCCCACATACTTGCATCTGCTTTAGATTCATCTTTAGGATCAAATGGCATATGACAGCTATAAAGACCAAAAGTAATATCCCAAGATTTAGTAGATTTATTTTTAGGCATTGTTTTAAAAAAATGAGAATTTTCAATACCTATTTCCCAACAATTGTCAACTAGATTATATGCACCATAATAATAGATTGTATTTTCAGACAATTCAACTAATTCATTTTCAAAAGTATCTAAAGTATAAGTAAAATCAGTATTGCCATCTACTAAAACTTCTTCTGAATAGACTAAAGAAACTTCTTTTTTTAAGCTCTCACTAAAAATTTTATACTTATTTTCTGTTTCTTTAGGTTTTCTTAGCACATCATCTTTTAAAGGTATTTTTGAAATTATAAGAAGATATCTTCCTTTCTTTTTAAACCTAAACCAAAGTTTTGTGTTAGTTGATGTTGTATGCCCAACAATAGAACCTCTATCTAATCTTGTCAACCATTTTCTTTCTTTTAAATTATAGAAAGATAAATCTTTTTCATCTGACATAAGAAACTCCTTTTAACATTTAAATTCAATAACAAAAGGACGATAATTATTACTTAATAATTTATATTCAAATTTATTATAATAATATTTCAATATGATTTAAGCACCAATATAAATTATAAATATAAAATAAATCTTAAGAAATGAATAATAAAATATATATTGACCCTTATCAAGGTATTTATTTCAAAATTTTTATATATTTCAAAAAAATTAAAAAGGATTTCCTATTACATTTACAATTGTTCATTTAATTCATTTTTTCGCAGTATTTATTTATGGTGGGTTTTTATTTGTTGATAATATGTTCATGTCAAAAATGTCACAAACTTTGACAACAGAAGAGACTGCAAAAGCTAGAGAAGCTATTATGATGCATGTTAGAAAAGTTGTTCCTTGGGCACTTTTAGTTGCAGTTGCATCTGGTATCTATCTTATAGGTAAAGTTTTTGGACCAATATCTGAAGATGGGTTAAGTAGTTTTCAAATTATATTAAGTATTAAAGCCTTTTTTGGTCTATGGTTAGGAATTAGAGGATTTAATCAAAAATTCTTTAAAATAAATCCATTCTTATTTACAAGTCATCTTTTTCCATTTTTATCTGTAATCCTTATTATATTTTTATCTCAAATTATGTATGGATAAAGGTTATTCTTGTTAGAAAAAAATATTACTGAAGAAAATATACACAAATTTGTAATAAACTTTTATACAAAAATTATGAAAGATAATGAAGTTGGTCCATTTTTTATAGATATATTAGGTAATGATATAAATAATAAAAAATGGCAAGAACATATAGAACTTCTATCTGATTTTTGGGCTTCTGTTACTTTAGGACATCATTCTTACATAGGTTCGCCATTTGCACCACATAGACAACTACAAGGTTTAAAAAGAGAAACTTTTTATAAATGGCTTGAAATATTTTTTAAAACTCTTGATGAAACTTATGAAAATGAAACATCAATGGTGTTTAAAGAAACTGGTTCAATTATGGCACAAAATTTTATGAGAAATTTAAAATTATAAATTTCTCATAACAAAACTTCTTAATTTTTTATACAAATTCTCTTCAATATTTAAATATTTCTTAAATTTTAAAATAAATATACACTTTTAAGCCACTTTGAAATATTAGAATAAAAAAATATGAAAGGATAATAAATGAAAGAAAAATCATTATTAAAAAATGTAGGTGTTCAAATCATTATTGCAATGATTCTAGGTACAGCTGCAGGTTTTTTTATGGGGAAAGACGCGGCTATATTTGCACCTTTAGGTACAATTTTTATTCACTTAATTAAAATGTTAGTGATTCCATTAATTGTTATATCTATCATCTCTGGAGCTGCAAACTTAAGTGATAGCCCAAGTGCAGGAAAAGTTGGAATTGGAACTATAATCTTTTTCCTAGGTACATCTGCTGTTGCAGTTGCACTTGCATTATTAGCTGGTGAAATATTTAAACCAGGTGTTGGTCTTGACTTAAGTAGTGTTACACATATGTTCTCTAATCAATATGCAGATAAAGGTGCATTGCCAGGAGCTATGGAAACTATCATAGGAATGATTCCAACAAATATCTTCCAGTCACTAATGAATGCAAATATTTTACAAATTTTAGTTTTCTGTCTATTCCTTGGTATTGCTATTTCTAAAATTCCAAAAGAAAAAAGTGCTCCACTAATTAATGGATTAGAAGGTCTAATCCAAGCACTTATCTGGATGGTAATGGTTGTAATGAAATTAGCTCCAATTGGTGTATTTGGTCTTATGGCAGATTCAGTTGGAACTTATGGTTTTGATATGTTAGGACTAGTTACAAAACTTTTCTTTGTATATATGGGAGCTTTATTAGTTTATGGTTTTGTTTTTTATCCTACTCTAATCAAATTATTCTCAAAAACTACTATTAGTGATTTTATCTCTGCAATGAAAAAACCTCAAGTTGTAGCTCTCTCAACTGCTTCATCTATGGCAACACTACCAGTTACAATGAAAACTTGTGAAGAAGATTTAAATGTTTCAAAATCTACATCTTCATTTGTATTACCACTTGGTGCTACAATTAACATGAGTGGAAATGCAATCTATTATGGTCTAGTAGCTGTTTTCTTTGCACAAGTTTATAATATAGACTTAGGATTTGCAGGATATATGGCTATTATTTTCACTGCAACAATTGGTGCAATTGGACAAGCAGGAGTTCCTGGTCCTTCTTTCTTAGTTGTAGCAGTATTACTTGCAGCTGGAATTCCTATTGAAGGATTACCATTACTTTTTGCTCTTGATAGAATTTTTGATATGGCAAGAACTGCTTTAAATATTACAGGTGATGCAGCTTGTGCTGTTATTATTGATAACTTTAATGAAAAGCAAGATAAGTTAGAAACTGTTTCATAATAATATAATTATTAAATCAACCTATTACAGTAGCGTCTAAAACGCTACTGTATAAAACTAAAATTTACTAAACCTCACACAGTTACGTCCTTGTTCTTTAGCTTCATACAAATTATCATCAGCAATTTTTACAAGCTCTTCTATAGAACAATTTTTATTTGAGGAAAATACACATGCTCCAACAGAAATAGATACAGATATTAATCCTACACTTGTATTTATTTTTGAATCATATATAAGTTTACGTATTCTTTCACATATGATATATGTTTCTTCTTCATTACAATCAGGCAAAATTAATAAAAACTCTTCTCCTCCATATCTACCAAAACTATCATATGGTCTTAATACTGAGCTAGTTTTTTTTGTTATTTCACATAGCACTTCATCCCCTACTACATGACCGTAAGTATCATTTACTTTTTTAAAAAAGTCTAAATCAAAAAGAGCAAGAGAAGAACTCTTATCATCTCTTTTATAACGTTCTATTTCAAGTTCAAATGCTTTCATAACCGCTCTACGGTTTAAAATACCAGTTAAATAATCATGATTTGCTTCAATTGCAAGCATATTTCTCGCTTTTATTAATTCTAATTGAAGTTTTATGGATTTTAGTCCTATTTTTAACCTTGCTTGTAATTCATGTGGATAAAAAGGTTTAGTAATATAATCATTAGCTCCAGAATCTAATCCTTCAATAACATCATTTGTATCATTTTTAGATGTCAAAAGAAGAATATAAGGCTCAGGTTCTCTTTTAAAAGTTCTAATTTGTTTACATAATTCTAATCCTGTTAATCCAGGCATTGACCAATCAAATAACATTAGGCTTGGAGAATCAATAGATTTGGCTATTTCTAAACCTTCTAAACCATTTTTACATTGAATAACCTCATATCCATTTTTAGATAAGGATAGTTCTAATTGCTTTCTTATTACAGGATCATCATCTGCTATTAAAATTTTCATTATACTTCCTTAAAACTTTCAAATATGCCCTAATATTATTTCTTTATATTAAAATGCTATTGTATAATTAAGTCCAACCCAATACTGAGGGTCTTCTCCTTCAGTTGAACCATTTAAAGTTACTGTAAACTTTCCACTTTCTAAAGTGTGTTCTAAACCTATTGTTCCACGTAACCAATTTTGATCATAACTTTTCCCTTCAACATCAAATGATGAAAGTCCTATAATTTGACCAGTTGAAGAACTTCCTGACTCCTCTATACGATGAACTCCTTCGAGTGTTCCTATAATACGGTTATTTTTATTTATATTATAATCTCCATCTATACCTATTCGCCAATCTTGAATACTCTCTTTATTTTTATCATAGCTAACAGGGAAACCTCCTCCTGTTTCTGTATAACCATCTGTTTTTACTTTTACTATGTTATATTCTATATAAGGATGAATAGCAATATCTACTATTGTATTAGCATTTTGTAATTGTAAACGTGCACGCAAAGCATTGATAGTTTGTTCTGTATCACCATATGAAGCATCATTTATTCCACCATTATCATAACCACGTTTTACCTCTACATCACTTGTTCCATGTAACAAAGTCACCGTTGTATAAAGAGGTAAAGTTGTTGGTAATTTTACATCCATATCAACTGCAATATATTTACCATGACCTTTACTTCTCCCATTATAAAGAAGAGAGTTTTTAGTCCATGTTTTTCCCAAGGCTACACTAAATGACACATCATCATTATATTTGTACCCAAGTCCTACTTCTGCAATATGTGAATCATCATTACTATCATCACGGTTATCATAAGCTAAATCACCTGCAATCCATAAAATTCTTTTTGAGTCCACTGCTCGCTGTGAACCTGGGTGTCCATGAGCCCCATGCATTATTGTATTTGATAAAGATACTCCTTGTGAACCTATTGAGCCTGCACTTTGTAAAGACTCACTAAAGGATGTTGTTCCTATTATTCCGCTTACTTCTCTTGCAATAAAGGCCTCTTTTTTCCCAGAAATTACTCCATCTCCAACAATAATAGTTCCATCATCACTCACATCAGAAGCAGACATTTCACTCCAAGAAGATAAATCTATTTTTAACCAATCTGAAAGTGATTGCATACCAGTAGAAGCTGTCCATCTAAAAGCTCCATTTGTATCACCATCACTATCTTCAAGATAGCCTACAATAACTGTTCCATCACTATTTGTTCCCCTTGCGGAACTAGCAAAGGAACCACTTAAAAAACCTAAACCAGTCATAGTACCCCCTTCCCAACGAAAGGCTTCAGTTACACTCCCGTTATCTGATTCTCCAATAACTATAGAACCATCAGCACTTACATCATAAGCTTCACTATAGTTTGAACCACCCGATAAATAACCCAAACCAACCATTCCTGAACCTGCTGTCCATCGATAAGCTTCCTTATTATTACTTGCATTTAATGACTGTCCTACAATAACCGTACCATCACTATTCACTCCCCATGCTTCACCTTGATTAATACCCCCTGGAAGTGTTCCTAATGAGACCATTCCAGTACCTGCTGTCCAACGAAAAGATTCAGTATAAGCACCACTATCACTACTTTCACTACTTCCAACTACAGTTAAACCATCTCCACTTACTGCATTTGCATCACTATAATTCCCACCAGTTAATACTCCTAAATCTACCATACCACCAGCTTGTGTCCAGCGAAATGCACGATATTCTCCACTTAATAAATTACTTTGTCCAACAATTACACTTCCATCATCACTAATCCCATTTCCATGACTTGTGTTTCCACCTAAAGTGCCCAAACTTACAATACCACTAGCATCTGTCCAAGTAACAGCTTTATAACCCCCATCATATGAATCACCAACAACAATACTCCCATCAGCACTTACTCCATATGCATGACTAACTGTAGTTCCACTACTTATAGCGTCCAGTACTTCTATTTCCCCATTAGCTGCATATGCAGAGTTTACTATAAGCAGGGAACTTGTTACAATACTTAATAGTAATCTTCTATTTTTTATTGTTTTCATAATATGACCTTTGTCTATCTTTTTATAATAAGATAGTAACCTAGGCTTATCGGAAAGTTGTCGGCTATCGTGTATTAGTATATAAATTAAAGAAGATTTTTGATAAGATAAGTAAGAATATAATAGTAAAAAACAAACTTTATGGGATGATTTTGAATAACAAAAACCTTAGAATTCTTATTGTAGATGACGAACCTCTTATTACTATGTTTATCAAACGTGTTATTGAAAACATGGGTCATATAGTTGTAGGTATTTGTAAAGATGGAGAGAGTGCTTTAAGCACTATCAATAAAGAAAAGCCTAATATTGTATTTATGGATATAAATATTAAAGGCCCACTTGATGGTATTAGTGTTATTAAAAAAAACTCTAATCAAGATTTATCAGTTATATATGTAAGTTCATACAGTGAGCAAGATATTTTAGATGAAGCACTATCAACTAACCCTACAAACTATCTTATAAAACCTATAAAAGAAGAAGATGTAAAAATAGCAATCACACTTGCAAAACAAAAATTTCAAAAACAAAATTATAAACCAAAAAAAAATATAGAAAAAAAACATCTTATTTTTTCAGAAGAGTTATATTATGATTATGATTTAAAAGAATTGTTCTTAAAAAAGACTCCTGTTGCACTATCTATGACAGAAAAAAAGATGCTTGATATTTTCATAAGAAATAAAAATATTAATTTATCTATTGATATGATTAGAGATGACACATGGAAAGATAAAAAAGTCTCAGATTCTACGATTAGAGATCATATAAGTAATTTACGTAAAAAGAACCCGTTACTCCCTATCCAAACTAATTTTGGTAGAGGGTATACATTGGTTGTAAACTAAAACGAAAGATGTTTTACTTCAACTTCTTAATCAAATTTTTCTTTATATTTTGGTTTTTAATACCTATATTATCTTCTGCACAAGAGATTGAAATACTAACAGAAGAGTTCCCTCCTTATAACTATAATTACAATGATAAACCAGTAGGAATATCAACAGAGATCACTCAAGAAATTCTAAAAAGATTAAAACAAAACCACACTATAAAAATAGTTCCATGGACAAAAGCATATAATCATGTTTTAAAAAATAAAAATACAATGCTTTTTTCTACTACAAGAACAAAAGAGAGAGAAGAATTATTTAAATGGGTGGGACCTCTTGTTCCAAATAACATAGTTTTATTTGCTAAAAAAGGAACTAATAGAGCCATAAAAACATTAATGGATGCAAAAAAAGTTCAAAAAATTGGTGTATATAAAGATGATTCAGGAGAACAGATACTAAGTAAAGAAGGATTTACTAATCTTGATTCAGTATTAGACAATAAACTAAACCTACAAAAGTTATCCCGTGGAGAGATTGATTTATGGATTATAAATGAAGTAACAGGGGAGCATATGATTAGAGAAACTGGTCTCTCTAATGAAATAGAAAAAGTTCTTGATGTAAAAAGATACTATATGTATCTAGCTTTTAATAAAAATACTCCTGATGAAACAATAATAAAATGGCAAAATACCCTTGATAATATTAAAGTAGATGGAACATACACTCAAATCTTTAGTAATTGGATTATGTTTTCTTACTCTCAAGATTTAAAACCAAATAAAATAGTTTTAAATAAAGAAGAACGAGATTGGATAGATAAACATCCTATTATACGTGTTGCTCCGGATCCTGATTATGCTCCATTCCAATATACAGATAGAAATGAACAATCACAAGGTCTTGCAAATGACTATTTATCAATTATTGAAAAAAAGCTAGGTATTAAATTTGAATTTACATTAAGTAAAAGCTGGAATGAATCCCTTGACTCAGTAAAAAATAAAACTGCAGATATGGTAGTCGTTGCGGCAAAAACAAAAGAACGTCAAAAATATATGTCATATACATCTCCGTATTCGAAGTTTTCTGATTTAATTATTACTCGTAAGAATAATCCAAAAATAGAATCTATTGTACAACTATATGACCGAACACTTGGAACAATTGAAGGGTTTGCTATAAATGATTATATTAGAAAATATTATCCAAATATTAAACTAGTATTTAAAACAAATATTGAGTCTTTACTACAAAGTGTTTCAACAGGAGAAGTATATGCAACAGTTATTAATGTAGCAACAGCAAGTCATGCCATAGAAAAATCAAATATCACAAATCTTAGAATGGATGGAGATACGGGATTTACATATGAATTGTCCTTTGCATCAAGAAATGATTGGCCAATATTAAATACCTTACTAGAAAAGGCATTATCTTCTATTAGTGTACAAGAGAGAAAAGAACTACTTCGTAAATGGATTTCTGTTACATATGAACCTATAAAAGCTGAAAGTGCTTCTGTATCACTTACGGATGAAGAAAAAATATGGCTTAAAAAACATCCTATTATAACAGCTGCACCAGATTCAAATTGGGCACCTGTAGAATTTTTTAATAAAGATGGAAAATATTCAGGTATGGCTGCTGAATATATAGCAATAATTGAAAAAAAGCTAGGTATTAAATTTCATATTTTAAGAATGGAAAATTGGGATAGTATTCTAAAAAAAGCATATAATAAAGAGATAGATATTGTAACTGCCATCGCAAAAACACCAAGAAGAGCGGAGAAACTATCTTTTACAGATTCATATTTGACTTTACCTTCAGTTATAGTAGTCAATAATAAAGAAGCTCGTGAACTAAATATGAATGATTTAAAAAACAAAACCGTTGCTGTAGTATCAGGATACGCTGTACAAGAATATATAGAAAGAGAATATCCAGAAATAAACTTAGAACTTGTTTCAAGTACAGAAGAAGGTTTACAAAAAGTATCTTATGAAGGAGTGTATGCATTTATTGGTAGTATAGCTACGGTTTCACATATTATTGAAAAAGATGTTAGACCTAATATCCATATAGCAGGAGATGCAGGATACAGTTATAATTTATCATTATCTACACCAAAAAGTTTACCCATATTAAATAATATTCTTTCAAAAGCTCTTAAATCTATAACAAAAGAAGAGAGACATAAGATTTTCTCAAAATGGATATTACTAAAAAAAGATCCTTGGAAACCCTCAAAAGAACAGATTATAGCTTTCATTGCATTTATTGTTATCTTATTTATTTTTGCAATTATTATTTGGAATAGAATACTTAGAAAAAAAGTAATACAAAGAACAGAAGAATTAAATGAAAATATACGTATCTCAGAACAACTGAGAAAAAAAGCAGATATTGCGCAAGCAAAAGCTGAATATGCAGATAAAGCAAAAAGCGAATTTTTAGCTTCAATGAGTCATGAAATACGTACACCAATGAATGCAATTATTGGTATGGCAGATATTTTATCAAAAACCAAACTATCTAAAGAACAACATGAATATGTAAATATTTTTCAAAATGCATCTAATAACCTACTTAATATCATCAATGATATACTTGATTTATCAAAAATAGAATCTAAACATTTTAATCTAGAAATGAATTCTTTTAATTTTTATGAGTTAGTAGAAGAAACTTGCTCCTTAATGGCAGTAAAAGCACATGAAAGCAATTTGGAACTAATATATCAAATAGCAGACTCTGTTCCAGTATTTATAACTGGTGATTCTATGAGATTAAGACAAGTACTAAATAACTTACTAGCAAATGCAATAAAATTTACAAAAAGTGGAGAAGTTTTTTTAGATGTAAAAACTAATAATAACGACATAGATGGACTTATTTTAGAGTTTTGTATCTTTGATACAGGAATTGGTATCCCAGAAAATAAAAAAGAGATAATATTTGAATACTTTTCACAAGCTGACTCTTCAACAACACGTAACTTTGGAGGAACAGGGCTTGGTTTACCAATATGTAAAAACTTAATTAAAAAAATGGGAGGAGATATCTATATAAAAGATAACCCTAAAGGTGGAAGTATCTTTTGTTTTACAATAAAAACTGAAGTAAAATTAGAAATACAAAATCAAAATCAAGAGATTTTATTAAAAGAAAATGGTGATAAAATAAAAATACTCCTTATTGATGACAATAAAACTAATCGTCAAACAATAAAGACTACTCTTATAAATTGGGGAATATATGTACAAGAATCAGATAATGGTTTTACAGCCTTAGAACTAATTGAAAAATCATGTGTACATAAAAATGAATATGATTTAATACTATTAGATTCTAATATGCCAAATAAAAATGGCTTTGAAGTCGTAAAATCTTTACAAAATGATTCTAATACAATTTCTAAGATAATACTTATGCTCACCTCAAATAATATTAATGAGCAAATATCTGAACTAAAAACTCTTGGAATAAAAGAATATATTTTAAAACCAGTAAAAAGGCCTTCTCTTAGAGAAGCTATAGAAAATATAATACTTGATGAATATAAATTAATTAAAACAAGAAATAATTCAAATAAAAAAGATGTACTCCAAGAAAAAATAGAATCTTTGAATATATTACTTGCAGAAGATGATCCAATAAATATAAAAGTAGCAACATTAATGTTGGAGAAAAATAATCACAAAGTAACCCCAGTTCTTAATGGAATAGAAGCAGTTAAAGCATTTGAAACAAATCATTATGATCTTATATTTATGGATATTACTATGAGAGAAATGGATGGATATGAAGCCACAAAAATAATCAGACAAAAAGAAAAAAAGTTATCTACACATATTCCAATAATTGCCTTAACTGCTCTTGTATTTAATGAGGATAAATTAAAATGCCTTGAAGCAGGAATGGATGCTTATATATCAAAACCATTTTATGAGAAAGACCTAACAAAAGCTATTACAGAGATATTCGCAAAGAGAAGGATAGAAAAAGATGATATTGAAATTATAAATAAAAAAGATGCTTTATCTAGAGCTGACAACAGTATGGAAATTTTAAAAGAAATGGCAGAAGTTTATTTTATATTTGCAGAAGAACAACTAATAGAATTAAAAAAAGCAATAAAAGAAGATAATATAAAAGAAGTACAAATAATATCACATACATTAAAAGGTTCTTTAAGTATGATTGGTAGTATTACTGCATATCAAACTGCTTCAAAACTAGAAAAAGCAGCTAAAAATGAACAACTAATTGATATACCAATATTATATGATAAACTGTTAATTGACATTAAAATTTTTAATAAAAATTTACATAAATTTATTAAAAACTAAAGCTATAAATTAAAACTATTCTCTCTTTTATTTCATCCAATCTCTAATTTCAAAACTAAGTTTTTCAGGAACTTCTAACGGTATCATATGACTTGTTCCTTTTCTAGATACTTTTGTAATATGTTTATGTTCATCGGTAAAATTATCCAATGACCTATGGGTAAAAAGCCTATCTTCTGTGCTATAGAAAAATTTAATTGGCAAATCTAAAGAAATCAGTTCGTTATGTAGGGCTTTTCTTTTAAAGGTACTATTCATCTGAATATTATAAACTTTTTCACCTAAGTCTGAAAACATATTTTTGACTATACTTATTAACTCTTCATCATTTTGATTTGATTCTTCTAGTAAAGATATTACTTTATGTCTAGATAATCCTTTAAAGCCCATATTATTCATCTGTTTTAAAGTTTGCTTTCTTTTTTCTACTTCTGATTCTTTCATCTTACTTGGAGTTCCTGCAACTAGAAAAAGTCTATTTACTCTACTTGGATTTTTGATAGTAAAATGTATTGCCACATATGCGCCAAGAGAAAAACCTAAAAGGTTTATCTTTTCATCTTTTATAATACTTTCTAACTGTAAAGTTGCTTCATCAAAATCATCAGTTAATGGAATAGGAAGATGTATCAATTCATATTCATCTTCTAAAAAAGGTATCAATCTTTCCCATAATCTTTCATCTGTCATAAGACCAGGAAGTAAGTATATTTTTTCTTTCATTTTATAATTGCCCTATTAAATATTTGAAATAATGTTTTACCAGAAGTTTGATTAATCTCTTATTCTAATATAAATATGAACATTATTAGAGTCATCATTAAACTTTCGTTCATCAATAACAATATAATTTAAATTTCTTATTAATTTACCTAATTTATCATACCCATAATTTCGCGAATCAAAAGAAGGATTATTTTTATTAATATAACCTCCTACTGTGGAAAGTCTAGCCCATCCATCATCTTTTGAAACTGCATTAATAGCTGATATTACTATAGGTCTAAGTTGAGTATTATCAGATTCATCTTTATTTTCAGGATCTTTTTTCTCTCTTAAAATTTCTGTAAAAACAAACTTATCACAAGCAGCAATGAAAGCCTCAGGTGTTTTCTTCTCTCCAAAACCATATACAATTAATCCTGATTCTCTAATTCTTGTTGCAAGTCTTGTAAAATCACTATCTGAAGAAATCAAACAAAAACCATCTAAACTATTTTCATGTAAAATATCCATCGCATCTATAATTAAAGATGCATCTGTAGCATTTTTTCCTGTAGTATAAGAAAACTGTTGTATTGGTTGAATAGCATGTTTATTCAGATGCTCTTTCCACTGTTTTAAATTTGTTGTAGTCCAATCACCATAAGCTCTTTTAATACTAGCAACTCCAAATTTTGCAACTTCTGCAAGTAATTCAGCTACAAGTGAAGCTTGTGCATTATCTGCATCTATTAATACAGCAAGTTTCACTGTTTTGTTATCTGACATATTTTTCCTTATATTCTATACACTTTTTATATATTAGCATATAAATATTAGTTTATACTTCTAAAGATACTTTAGATAAAAAAGCCTTATAATTATTAATTTATATGTTTAATAATTTATTAAATCTCATTTGTTAACATACCTCATGAATAAAAATTTACAGATGGTTTATACTTACCACAATGACACAAAACACTCACAACATAGATATGCTAGGTCTTTAGGTTATTTAGATTGGGCAAATCAACCAAATCCATATAGAACCTACTCAAATACAAAAAAGACACAATTGCCATTGTCTTTTGAAAATAAAACTTTAGAATACAGTCAAATATTTAATCAAAAAAAAGAAGATATACTTTCTGCTCCTTTATGTATAGAAGCAATATCACAATTCTTTCAATTTTCTCTTGGACTAGCAGCTATCAAAGAACACGGTGAACAATCATGGGCACTAAGATGTAATGCCTCAAGTGGGAACTTACAACCAAGTGAAGCTTATATTGTTTCAAACGATATACAGGGTATTGAAAATGGACTTCATCACTATTCTCCACAAGAGCATGAGCTAGAATTACTTTCAAGTGCAGATGAAAAGTTATCTTTACCAACAGATAGTTTTTTAGTCTGTTTATCATCTATAGTTTGGAGAGAAGCATGGAAATATGGAGAAAGGTCATGGAGATATACACAACTTGATTGTGGGCATGCATTAAAAGCTTTAGAAATATCTGCTTTAATCTTAGGATGGGAAATAAAGATTATTAATACAAAAGATTCCGAACTTCAAAACTTAATAGGATTTAACCAAGTTTCTAGATATGTTCCAGAAGAAAGAGAACTTCCAGATATGCTAATAAAAGTTTCATTAGCAAATAAACTAAATAATGATTTAATCAATATTCAAGATGTTAGAGCATCTTTAGAAGAATTTTTTGAGGGAAAGGCAAATCAACTAAGTCATAACTGGCACAAGTGGGATATCTTAGAAAAAATTGAAGATGCAACACTAAGTGATGATTTAGATATTAAAAAATATACAAATGACAAGTATGAAACAAATCCATATAGAGAAACTTCTTTTTTGGCAAAAGATATAGTTTTAAAAAGACGTTCTGCACAAATTATGAACAAAGATGATTGTACAATTACAAAAAAAGAGTTCGAAACTATAATAGCTTCTGTTAAATCAAATAATTCTGCTATTCATTTGGTAATTTTTGTACATAGCGTAGAAGGTATTGAGTCTGGACTTTATATATTAGTTCGTAATAGTAAACATAGAACCCAACTACAAGATTTATTTAAAGAAAATTTCCTATGGCAAAAAGTTGATACAGAGGCAGGAGAACTATATAGACTAGAAACAGGAGATTTTAAAGCTATATCAAAAGCAATTTCATGTAGTCAAGATATCGCAAGTCATGGTGCATTTACTTTAGGAATGCTAGCAGAATTCACAAACCAAATAGAAAAATATGGTGCATCAAAATATAAACAACTATATTGGGACTGTGGGGCTATTGGACAGCAGTTGTATTTAGAAACAACATCATTGCAACTATCAGCTACAGGTATTGGCTGTTTCTTAGATGATATACTTCATGATATAATAGGATTAAAAACAAATCACTTTCAATCACTATATCATTTTACAGTAGGACGTGGATTAATTGATAATAGGCTATCAACTAAGCTACCTTATAAAAACTTAGATAATTAGAAAATAGAAAGATAAACTAAATACTAAAAGATTTTTAGTTTTTTTAATCATAAACATTTACATAGAAGTAATATTTAAATATAATTCAAAAAACTAAGGATATAAACAATGAAAGATAAAGAAGCATTTGTAAAAAGAGCTGACGCACATATTTTTTTAGCAAACGATCAAATGAGTGAAGAAGTAAGTCCAGGAGAAGTAAGTTCTTCATTTATGTATGGTCTTACAAGGTTCAATGCATGGATAGCAGCACGTTCATTCGAAACAAAAGAAGATATGATAGAGGGAAAAGAAGAAGCAATAGAATACTTCCTTAAAGAATATAAACAAATGTTAGAACAACATTTAGATGAACATATTGAAAAATTTGATTTTAATAGCTAATTAATAAATTCCCTAGATTTTATATAGGGAACTTATTAATACATTACACCATAATTCCATGTTTCTACTATTCTTCCTCCATATATTTCACAAGTACCCGTACCATAAACAGATAAAAGAAAACCTCCTGATTTAGCAGTGAGAGCTAAACTAAGAATAGCTTTCCCCGCTTCAGTATTAGTATCAATACCTAAAGCACTTTTATACGCATCATGAACACAAGAAGGAGGAGTCCCAGCAACTGGTTGATTAAAAAAAATCATTCCTCTTCCATCTTTATCAACACGTATAGATTTAACTTTTGCATTAGGAATACTTCCAATTGCATAAACTTCAGAGCCTATTAAAAACAAAAATAAAAAACTTATAAGCTTTTTCATATATTTTCCATTATTTACTTTAACCAAACTTGTTCTATTATTGGCAATCCATTTGTTCCACCACCAGAACAACCTGTTAAGGCTAAATTTAATTTTTTTCCAGAAGCATAAGCAGTTAATAAAGCTGAATATTGTCGTTTTCCAGCTTCTGTATCTGCATTTTTAAGCACTAAATATGATGTATCACTACATCCTTTAGGATTATTTGCCCCTGGCATTGTAATTAATACCATACTATTTGAATAAACACGAATACTTGAAATAGGATAAGTATCAGACCAACCATCATATGCTAATGCGTTAAAAGACATACATATAACTATAAAACTAAAGATTATTTTCAATATAACTCCTTAATATAAAATTATTTTAATACATCTAAATAAGATACTTCACAACTGCCGCTACGTATTGGCAACTGATCATCAACGTAAAAGGTTATTCTTTTCCCAGATGTAAAAGCCATATAAGCAGCACTAACCAAATGATTATGTTTAGCATCAATATAAACACGAAAAGTCGTAGTACAATTGATATTTTCTGGCCAAACAATTGGCTTTGTAAACCAAAGTTCAATACTATTATCAAACGTTGTACCTGAATAATCACCAACTACTCTAATTTTATTTATTTCCATATTACTTATAATAGTAGATGCAGAAAAAAGAGAACCAGAAAAAAACACTAATAACATAATTAATATATATTTATATTTCATTAAAAGATCCTAGTCACTATTATTAAAAAGAATAATATCTAATATTTGCTTTTTTCCATGCTTCCCATTTATTGCATGAAGAAGGAACATCATCACCATCAAAATACATATCTTTAATAGTTTTTCCAGATATTTTTGCTGCTAAAAAAGTAGAATACATTGTTTTGCATGTATTTGGGCTGGTAGTATGAGATGTCCCAAGAACTGACCACTTAGAATCTGGACTACAAAAGAAAACATTATGATTCATACTATCCAACTTTATCATTAGTTTATCATTAGCATGGTAAGCCAAAACTTCAACTTTTCCTGAACAAACAACTGTACCAGCTACTGCAACCAAAGAATGAAAAAATACGATTGATACAACAATTATTTTTTTTATATTCATAAATAATCCCAATTTTATAAGTTAAATCTCATTTGTAATTAAAATGTATTAATTACAATATTTAATTATTTGAATAATATCTAAATTAATATTAATTTTTATAACTATATTAATTACTTTATTTGAATAGGAAGCAAACTTAAAAAACTCAAAGCCTCAAGGAGAGAAAATTGGGCTTTTTCTATATCATTTTGTTTTGGGTCTATTAGATAATTTTTTGAAGTTTCAAAGTTTGATTTTTTTAGATTATTATTTATAAAAGATGTTAGTTTTTTTTTAACTTCGTCATAGAAATTATTCCAGAAGCTTTTTAGACCAAACGATTGGCTTTATGAACCAAAGGACAATACAATGATTAAACGTTGTACCTGAATAATCACCAATTACTCTAATTTTACGTCTCTATTATTCTATATATAGATATGTTAATTCACCACTTTCATTAATTTGAGGATACCAACAATTATCAGTTTTTGCAACAACAGTTACTGTTAAATTCATAGCTTTTGATGATAAAAGTAAACTCATATATTTTTCTAAATGAGGATGGTCTCCAGGAATATAAAAACCACTATTATTCTGACAGTTAGCTTCGGGAAAGTTAAAACCTGCAACTAAAACTTGACCATTATTATATATATAAATTCTTTTAACTTTTCCAGTAGCTGTACCAGTAGCTGCATATACACTTATATTAATTAGCAGCAATTGTAATAGAAAAATAAATTTTATCTTCTTCATTTGATTATTCCTTAAGTATTTTAAAATTATATAATTAGTTAGTATATCAATAAAATGAAAATTCAATAAACATATAAAAAATAGAACATCTTTACATCTTATTAAAGAACTCAAATTTAATTATTTGAATAATATCTAAATTAATATTAATTTTTATAACTATATTAATTACTTTATTTGAATAGGAAGCAAACTTAAAAAACTCAAAGCCTCAGGGAGAGAAAATTGGGCTTTTTCAATGTCATTTTGTTTTGGGTCTATTAGATAATTTTTTGAAGTTTCAAAGTTTGATTTTTTTAGATTATTATTTATAAAAGATGTTAGTTCTAAATCACAGTTATCAAAAACTGCACGTTCTAGATTACACTCTTCAAAGCCAGTATCTTTTATAAGTGAATTAATAAATTTCATTCCTCTTAAATCTAACATATGAAAAGAGTTTTGGGATAAATTGCAAGAATCAAATTTCACATCAAATGGTTCATCACACTTACTCCAAGATAGTCCTAAAAGCTTTGAGTTTTCAAATATAACATCATTGAAAGTACAAGAATTCAAAGAAGATAAAGACAAATCACATTTTATAAAAGTACACTCTGTGAATTTACAACTATAAAAAATAGCTTTTGAAAAATCACATTTTATGAAAGTACAATTATCAAAATAAATACCATCTAGATTTTTATCAGAGTATTCTATAAATTCTTCTTCCCAATAATCATTTGTCTTAAACATTTTATTCTTTTTTATTTGGATTTTAACATATTTTTCTTTGTTTTATTTGTAGCAATTGCTTCAAAAGGATTATCAGGCCAATAATGTTTTTTATACTTTGAAAACAACTCTTTTCTAACCTCATCGTAGGAATTGTTCCAGAAACTTTTTAAATCATAAGTTATTTGTATAGGTCTTCGTGCAGGACTTAAAAGATGTATTTGCAAAGAAACCGTATTATTCAATATCTTTGGAGTATCACTCATACCAAACATCTCTTGTATCTTAACAGCTAAAATAGGAGTTTTACTATTGCTATAATCAATCTTTATATTTGAACCACTTGGCACCTTTATATAACTTGGTGCAAGAATATCTAAGCGTTGTTGATTCTCCCAAGAGATTGAGCCAAACAAAATAGAATACAAATCCAACGATTCCAGTTCTTTTACTGTTTTAATATTATGTAAATAAGGTTCAAGCCAATCTTCTACTCTTTCTAATAAAGACTCTGTAGTAAATTCTTCTAAATCGATATCCATATTTTCTCTTATAAAATTAACCCTATTTTTTAAATCAATTGTTTTTTTATCCCAAGTTAAAAGCTCTAAACCCTCTTTTTTAATTAACTCTAAAAGAAGTTTTGAAAAATCATGTTTTGATTCAGTTGGTATTGGTGTTGAATATAATTCAAGTTCATAAAAATAGCATTTTTTTCTTATATCAAATTTTTTATTCTCTTTGTTATAAGTTATGCTCTCTTCTTTTTTAATATATGTTTTAAACTCTTTTTCTATTGTTTCTAAAGATATTCTAAGAGCTAAGTTTATATATGAGTTTTTATTATGTGCATTTATATTTGATACTACTAGAAACTCTTCGTTGAACAAAGCATCTTCTATATTTAAAATAGCACCTTTACCATTACTTAGTTTATATCTATTGTCATTTTCTGCTCTTTTACGGGCAAGTCTATCAGGATATGCTAAAAGAAGTAAGATACTTAAAATATCTTCACTTATTGGGGTTTTATTTTTTTTAACTTTTTCAATAGTTTTTAATTTTGAATAAAAAAAATCTGCTTGTTTTAAAACATTTTTTGCATGAAAAGAATTTATAAAAAAACTATCAAAATCCTTTTCATATAAATGTACAAACCTTGAGTATATATCACAATTAAAATTCCTATTTGTAAATATATCTTTTTCAATTAACATTGCTGATAAAAGGCAAGCTTCATAGGCAAAACCAAAATTGTTTGCACCTAATATCATAAAAGCAAACCTTGGATGAATTCCAAGAGAAAAAGATTTCTTACCAAAAGGTGTTATCTCAAAACTTTCATCTATCATCTTTAGTTCTTGAAGTATTGTTTTTGTACCGTTTTGAGCTTGCTCTAATGGATAATCTAAAAACTTCAACTCTTTAATATCTTTAATACCCCAAAGAGCTAAATCTAAGAAAAATGAAGTTAAATCAGATCTTAGTATTTCAGGTTTTGTTGAGTTTTGTAATATCTTACTTTTATGCCAAAGTTTATAACACTTCCCATCGCTTAGTCTTCCAGCACGTCCTGCTCTTTGAACAGCTGAATCATCTGAAATAAAAGATAATTCTAAGTGATTCATTCCATTTGAATAGTTATATATTGATTGCTTTTCTAAGCCAGAATCAACCACAACTTTTACTCCTTCAATAGTCAAAGATGTTTGGGCAATATTAGTTGAAAGGATTATTTTTCTTTTTTTTGATTTAGATATAGCTTTATCTTGCTTTTGTTTGTTAAGAGCGGAATACAAGGGAAGAATTTCTATATCTTTACCTTTTAATTTATCTTCTAATAAAGATTGAAGTTTTTTAATCTCTTTTGCACCAGCTAAAAAAACTAAAATATCTCCTTCATCTTCTTTTATAGCTTTTAGCGTAGTATCTAAAAGAAGAAGATGTATACTCTTGATATCTGGTTGTTTTATATTTGCTTCAAGATATATATTTTCAACACTATAAGACTTACCTTTTGAACTTATAATAGGAACATCACCTAAAAGATTTATCAACTCCTTTGAGTTTAGCGTTGCAGACATGATTAACAGTTTTAAATCATCCCTTAAAAGTTCTTGTACTTGCAAAGATAAAGCAAGAGATAAATCAGTATGTATACTTCTTTCATGGAATTCATCAAAAATCACTAAAGCAACATCTTCTAAAGCTTGATCACTTTGAAGTTTTCGTACTAGTATAGCTTCAGTTACAACTAATAATTTTGTATTTTTAGAGTAACAGCTCTCCATCTTTACTTGATATCCAATACTTTGACCTACTTCTTCTCCTAAAAGTTTAGCCATTTGTTGTGCAACCATTCGTGCAGCTACTCTTCTAGGTTCAAGCATAATAATCATCTTATCTTCAAGCCAAGATTCATTTAGTAAAGAAATAGGAACTACAGTACTTTTTCCAGCCCCTGGTGGTGCTTCTAAAATAAGAGTAGACTCTCTTTTTAGTGTAGTTTTTATATCATCTAAGACTTCATAAATGGGTAAGTTTTTCATTATCTTATATTAACTTTTTTTTGTTGATTTTTTACTAACTAAAATACCACCAACTACAATAAGAACAATTCCTATAAAAGTATATATATCAGGAAATAAATCACCTAACATAACACCAAAACCAATAGCAAAAGGAATATTTGTATAACTTACAACTCCTATAATACTAGCCTTACTTAAACTATAAGCACGAGTAAGAAACCACTGAGATGCTGTTGAGATAAAAGCCATGATAACAATAAGACCCCAGACAAAAGGTTCTGTATGTATTTGAAAAGTGACATATGGAGTAAAAAGAAAAAGTACTATTGGAATAATCATACCAGTTGTCATAAATGAAAGCATAATTACTCTTGCATCATAAATATCTTTGATTTTCTTTATAGTTGCATATGCAGCTGCTGCAAAAAAGCCACCTAACACTCCTAATATATGCTCAAAAGATATTTCAATACCAAAAGGTTTCATAATAAATATAATTCCTAAAAATCCAATAATAAGAGCAAAAAAAGTTTGAGTATTAATAGTCTCTTTCATCAAATAATAGGCAAGTATTGTTACAAAAAATGGTGATGTTTTATTTAGTATCACAGCTTCCCCTAAAGGTATAGTTGCAATTGTATAAAAAAATAGTAACATAGCTGATGCTCCAAACACGCCTCTTAAAAAAAGTAAATGTACTTTAGAACTATCAAAAGAGACAGAAACTCTTTTTAAACTATATAAGATAATCAAAACTCCTAAAAAATTTCTATAAAATACTATCTCAATAGGATCCATTGATTCTGAAAGTATTTTTGTTACTGCTCCATTAAGTGCCGAGATTAAAGCACTTAAAAGCATAAATACGACACCTTTATCTATTGATTTTAGTTTTGATAGTGAGTCTAATTTCTCTGACAAATATAGCCTTTAAAATATTTTGTTAAATTGATTATCAAGTTGAAGATAAAACTTATAATCTTTTTTATCGATTGAAATTCTTAGAAAATATAAATTTTTTACATTTTTATAATCGACAGGTTCATCAGATAAATCTTTAAATTTGATATCTTGTAAAAAAGTAAAGTCTTGTTCATTTAGACATATAACAATTGAATTTGATAAACTCAAAAATACTTCTTTTTCATTTTGAGTATATTGCCCTAAAACTGACGCAAGTTCTATTGGAAGATGATATATTATTTCATACTCTTCATCTTCACTTTCAAATGCAAATAAATAGCTTGAATATTTATCCTCTTGTAATGAGTTTACACTATGAAATAAATCATTTTTAATTACAGTTTTTAATATAATCCTATCAAAAGTATTACTAATCACTTGTAATATGAGTTCCCTAATTTTTGTATTTCTAGATGAAGGTTTATAATTTATATCTGAAGGATTTAATATATCATCAGGATTTCTTTCTATTGTGGCTTCTATATTTTCGTTAGTTAAGTAAAATGGCAATAAAAATTTCCTTTGTTTAATATTGATTTATTTTGAAAAATAAAAAATAGATATTTATGTTAGTTTAGATTTCTAATTAATACTCTCTTCGTATTTGGAGTTTATCATAGTTGAAATAAAAATAGAGGTGCAAACTTATATATCTTATTAATAGATTCTTGGAGATAAATTATAGTAAATTGAAATTTCCAAAATATTAAACCTTATTCATGTTATAATTTACAAAAAATGGATTACTCATTGCAAAATTTTAATAAAACCTTCAAAATATTATCAAAGATACTATTACTATTTACTCTTTCTATTTATATTTCAAATAGTACAAGACTTTTCGCATCTAGCACAGGTATTTATTCTTCATATAAAAGTGATTTGATGTTATCAGATTATTTAAAAGATGTTAAAAATAAAATGCAAAATAAAACAGGTGTTTACGTACTAGAACAAGGAATAGAAGCTATGTTGTCTCGTGCATGGCTAACACAACATGCCCAAACTACAATAGATGTGCAATATTTTATTTTCTCAACTGACAATATAGGATTAATAGCAACAAATTATTTGATAGAAGCAGCAAAAAGAGGCGTCAAAGTTAGAGTTTTAGTTGATGATATTATGGTTGAAGCTAGTGGTGAAGATTTACTTAAAATTGCATCACATAAAAATATTGAGATTAAAATATATAATCCTATGGCAAATATTGGTAAAAATATTTTTCAAAAAATCATTAACTTAAGTACAGATTTTCATAAATTAAATCAACGTATGCATAATAAAACCTTTACTATTGATGGAAAAGTTACTATTACAGGAGGAAGAAATGTTGCCGATGAGTACTTTGGATATGACCATGAATATAATTTCCGTGATAGGGATGTATTATTAGTTGGTGGTGTCGTTAGTAAAGTACAAAAATCTTTTAATGAATTTTGGGAAAATAAATTAAGTGTAGACATAAAAGATTTACTTAAAAATAAAAAACTAGATAGTGACACACCTATTTTTACAAAACTACATGAGTATGCTTCTAATCCAAAAAACTTTGTACCATCAGTTAGAAATAAAATAAATGAAATACCCTTAGCTATAAAAGAGATTCAAGAACAAAAAAAGCTTCAATGGATAGAAAATGTTCAGTATATCTCTGATATTCCTGGGAAAAACAATGCTAATAAATTTTTAGCAGGTGGAGGAGCATCTACTGATAAATTGATTTCATTGCTAAAAAATAGTAAAGAGTCTGTTATTATTCAAACTCCATATTTAATTACCACTAAAAAAACTAGAAAAATTCTAAAAGAACTTGTAGCAAAAGGTGTTGATATTAAAATTTTAACAAATAGCTTAGCATCAACAGATAATCTTGAAGCATTTAATGGCTACCAACGTGATAGACAAGCCTTACTTAAAACTGGTATTGAAGTATATGAATTCAAACCAAATGCAAAAATAAGACAAAAAATCATGTCAGAAGTCATGCAAAAGCAACTAAAAAAAGCCCCAATATTTGGGCTACATGCAAAATCTATGGTTGTAGATAATAAGACAAGTATTATTGGGACATACAATGTTGACCCAAGAAGTGCTAACTTAAATACAGAAAATTTTGTGATTATCCCATCTAGTAAAATTGCAAAAGAAATCAAAGAAGGTATGATAGAGGAAATGAAAGAGGAAAATGCATGGAAAATATCTCTTGATTGGAATCCAGATAGTTTGGTAGATTTAAAAAAGAGAATTAGGGTGAAAATTCGTAGAATTGTTCCTAAGAGTATTTTGTAATTGAAGTTTTAAAAAATTTTATTACCTTTTGATATTAAAAAGTAAAAGTGAAACTTTTCTATAATTTCTAAGAAAACCTGAAAAAAGAGGACTATCCTCTTAATCTAGCTTTATAAAAAATGCAGTTTCAAGCCTTTAGATCTTATTTTAAGATATTCTCATTCTTATTATTACGAATCCTATTTATGTAGTAAACTAACTACACATCTAGATATATGGAAATTTCTTGGGTATTCATCAGAAATAAAGAAAAAATCATCAATACGCCATCCGTATCTATCTTTTTGAACTAAAACATTACGCCCTAATGTCAAGTCACCTTTGTTATCACAAACTATGGTTTTTCCATTTTTAAATTCTTTTTTTACTATATCCATTCGATCTACTGTTTGGTTATAATGCCAAGTAATAACAAGAGCAAAAAATATAAATGCTCCGAAAAAAGATTTTTTAAACATGCCTTTACGCACAAATGAACGAGTAGTTGTAAATGCTATTATAGCTAATAATAAAGCGGATACAGTCAATAATCCCGCCTCTAGTATAAAAAATTCTTTCATTAATTTCCTTCACATAATATCTTTCTTTTTACTAAAAAAAATATTATATCCTAAGTTTTTTAAACTCTTAGATTAGAAGACTAATTTTAGTAAGTCTAATCCTTGACTATTAAATATTAAATTGCCAGTTCTATATTTTTATAAAATGAAGATTCACTCTGAGAGAATATAATTTTTATTTTATTTCACATAGTGCAAAGTCAAAATGAATACCAAAACTAAATTCACTATATAATTTTTTAGTTACTAAGTTAAAATCTTTTAAATTTACATTGCTTTTTATAATCATATTTCCAGCATCATAAAAATAAATAAAAGGCAAAGTTTTAGTAATATTGTTCATTGTTATTTGAAGTTCAATCATACCATGTCTAGGACCTCTACCAACTCTTTTTTTAGCTTGAATATGCACTATTTTTGCAAGAATATCTTTATTTTTAAAATCAGCTTTTATGGTAGAACCAATAAGTATCTCTTTAAAAACTGCACCTTCTTTTTTAACAGCTTTGTATTTTACAGTTTTACTTTTACCCTCGATAGCATACTTATTACTTGTATATTCAGCCCAGTTAAAAGTTACTTCTCCCTTTTGAGATAAAATACAACCCATTTTTGGTTTTTTATTCTGTGCATGTGACATAATATTAAGACATAATAATAGTAATAAGATATATTTCATATAGGTATTCTCGCTTTTTTCTTAAGATTATAGCAGAATATTTATTTTGACTCTTAATTAAAGGTTAGAAGTGTATTTTGATTATTTTTGAGTAGAAAAAAACAATAGAAAAATCACCATAACCGTAAAGATGTGATTTTTAATAAAATATATACTAAAATTATTGATACAAGTAGAAGTACTGATTTATTAAATATCGAAAAAGGGAACAAAATATTATGAAAATATTAAAACCTTTTATTTATATATTCATAGCTTTTGGAGCATCCTATTTATACTTATATGGAAAACCAGCTCTTACAAATGAAAAAGAAGAAAATTCAAAAATAAATACAGTAAATAAAGTGCTGCAAAAAAATTCTAATACTTCTACTAAAAATATAATATCATTAGCAAAATCAAAAATAGGAAGCCCTTATTTATATTCTAAAAATGGTCCAAGCAGTTTTGACTGTTCTGGATTTGTATATTATATTTTTAAAGAAAACAATATAAATCTACCAAGAACATCCATAGCTCAATCAGAAATAGGTACTAAAGTTAGTGTAGACAGACTTAAAAAAGGAGATTTAGTTTTTTTTGATACAAGTTTAAAAGGTCAGGTAAATCATAGTGGCATATATTTAGGAGATGATAAATTTATCCATGCAAGTTCAGGAAAAGCCAATGGAGTGACTATTTCAGATATGAATGGATGGTACAAAGATAAGTTTAAATGGGGAATTAGAAAAGATACCTTGCCCTATCATGATTTAACTATTAGCACCAAGTAACAAAAAACTTTAAGTCTTATTTTCTTTAAATAAAGAAAAAGTATTTATAAAGCCTAAGAATTGGGTTTTAAGATTGTACGTTTAGTATGCTAGTCTAAATAATATAAAGTGAAGATTCAAGCTCATGACTATAGTTTTTATGAAAAATATAAGTTTCCTATAAGAGTTACAACTACAAATAACTTTACAAGTAAAATTTGTGCAATTTTACTTTCTTTTATTTTTTCTATCAAGATTTATCCCTTTTCTATTTTTAAATATTTATTCGAAACAGATTATATATAAAATAGTCTGAATAATTTTATACTTATATAGAAGAAAAGTTTCTTCTTGACTTTTTGATGGCAAAAAGTAAGACAAAAAGCCACCAGCCAAATTGCTAAAGGCAAAGCTTCCCTACAGTTTATAATTTCTTTTCTGCCTTGCGAAACTCGTCGAAAAAGTGATCTTTAATCACTTTTCTCTCCTCAAACATTCTCAGGCTTTTTCGAAAATAAATTAAAAACTTTCGGCTTTAACAAAGGCTGGGATTATTACCAATCTAAACTTTTATGAAAAAAAGTGTGTCTTTTATATTTTATTTTATAACTATATAATTATTTATAGTGAAGTATGCATTCCCATCCAGGCGATGAGAATTAGTTAAAAATCATTTTTTATCTGTTCGGTAGTAATAATTCTTGTCATCAACCTCTCTACATCATGAAAAGAATAATTTTTACCTTTTGCACTTCTAAGAACATTCAAAAAGTCTCCAATTTCATTTTCATCACGTATAATTATATACTGGATATCATTAGGTTCAAAATCTAAAGAATACTTATTTAAGTCAATTTCACTACATTCATCATGTTTGCATATATATTTTTCAGACTCATTTAAATCAAGTACATACCTCCATTCTCTTTCATCTGAGAACCTGTAATTTTTTATTAAGGCTTCCCCTCTTTCTAAATTAGATTGATAGTTTTTTGTATATCTAAATATATCAATGATTGCTCTTTGACTATCAGTTGCAGTCTCTGTACTTATATCTGGTTCTGTTAAATATTTATAAAATAATTTTTCATAGCTTTCTGATAAATGTGAATCTGTATCAACATATAAAACAGGATTTAATCTTTTTTTAATCGCCCAATTTTTAGAAAGTCCTATTCCATATGAACCATACTTTGAAATATGTTCTTTAATTTGGGACAAAGGTATATCACAAAAACTAACCATTGGAATACCTAAATTATATTCATTATTTTTCAATATAATTTTCTCTTTGCAATATGAAAGTTTAAAATTATTATTAAGAATACCAATTAAAGCTTCTTTTTTATCTGTAAAATGTATTATTGAACTTGGACTTATACCCATTAACTCACCTTTGAAATTTCAATTAATTATATTAAAAAATAATAAAAATATAGATTAATAAAAAATAAAACTAATTAAAATTTTGTCGTAAGTTTGGTGTAGATTTTGCCGAAGTCTAGCGAAGGTGTACTACTCGTACATCAAAGCTAGAATTCGGTGAAAGATGCGCCGAAATTACGGCAAAAAGATTATTCCCACTCTATTGTTGCTGGTGGTTTTGAAGATATATCATATACTACTCTGTTGATTCCATCAACTTCGTTGATGATTCTTCTTGAAATAGTTTCTAAGACATCATGAGGGATATGTGCAAATGTTGCTGTCATACCATCTGTTGCTTCTACTATTCTAACACATACTGTGTTGTCATAAGTTCTGTTATCACCCATTACACCTACTGATTTTACGTTTAATAAAACTGTAAATGCTTGCCATGTCTTGTCATATAAACCTGTTGCATGAAGAACGTCTAACATTATTGTGTCAGCTTTTCTTAGAAGTTCTAAATCAGGCTTATTTACATCACCCATAACTCTAATAGCAAGTCCTGGTCCAGGGAAAGGATGACGACCTATCATATCTCTAGGAAGTCCAAGTTCAAGTCCTAAAAGTCTTACTTCATCTTTGAAGATTTCTCTTAGTGGCTCAATTAACTCAAAAGTCATCCAGTCTGGTAATCCACCAACATTGTGATGTGATTTAATAGTTTTTGAAGGACCTTTTACAGATACAGATTCTATAACATCTGTATAAAGTGTACCTTGTGCTAAAAACTCAATATCATCATGCTTTTTAGCTTCTTTATCAAATACCTCAATGAAAGTTTCACCAATGATTTTTCTTTTTGTTTCAGGGTCTGTAACACCTGCTAATTTTGATAAGAATTGCTCTGATGCATCAACAGTAATTAAGTTAACACCTCTTGCTTTGAACATAGCTTCAACTTGTTCTCTTTCATTTGCTCTTAAAAGTCCATTATCAACAAACACTGGTATTACTTGATTTCCAATAGCTTCAGCTAAAAGTGTAGCAACTACAGAAGAATCAACTCCACCAGATACACCACAAAGTACTTTTTTATCACCTACTTGCTCTTGAATCTTTTTGATTTGTTCTTTTGCAAATCCACCCATATTCCATGTTGAATCACATCCACAGATATATTTTGCAAAGTTTTTAAGAATTTTAGAACCCTGCTCTGAGTGGTAAACTTCTGGGTGAAATTGAAAAGCGTAAATATTTTCATCTTCATTTGCAATAGCTGCATATGGAGAGTTTTCTGATGTTCCTATTACTTCAAAACCATCTGCTAACTCATCAACTTTATCACCATGAGACATCCAAACAATTTGACCATCATCTGTATCTTTAAAAATTGCATTGTCTTTTTCAAATTGTAATCTTGCTTTTCCATATTCATGATGGTCTGCTGGAATTACAGAACCTCCATAAAACTGAGAAATAAGTTGCATACCATAACAAATTCCTAAAATAGGAAGACCTAAATTAAAGATTTGATCATCTGGATGATAAGCATCTTGTGCATATACTGATGCAGGACCACCTGAAAGGATAATACCTCTTGGAGTTCTAGCTAAAATATCTTCAATTCTTTCATTGTAAGGTACAATCTCAGAATAAACACCAGCTTCTCTTAATTTTCTTGCAATAATTTGTGTATATTGACTACCAAAATCTAATACAACTATTGGTACATGTTTCATTAAATAGTTTCCTTTGAAAATGTCCCATTTTAAAGGGGACTTAGATTATTTGTCTTCTTTTAACAAGATGGATAAACCATCTTTAAAGAAGCAAACTCTAAAGAAAGCAAAGAATTGCTTTTTCTTATATAAGGTCGGATTATATCTAAAAAGTGATTTAAATTTGATAAAGTGACATTTTGAAGCAAAAAAAAAGCTTCTCAAGGTTTCCCCTGAGAAGCTTTTTATATCGGCTATAGACTCTTTTTTATTAGTGTCCAATTCCTAGCATTTGATACTGAACATACCAGATAGCTACAGAAACAAAGTAACCAATTACAATTGTCCAAGCATATTTCATGTGTGAACCAAATGTATAAATTCCATGTAGTTTACCCATAACACCAACACCTGCTGCTGAACCAAATGAAATCATAGAACCACCAACACCTGCTGTAAGTGTTACAAGCATCCATTGGTCAAGTCCCATTGTTGGACTTGCTTTAAGTACTGCTGACATAACTGGAACATTATCAACAATTGCTGATAAGAATCCTACACCAATATTTGACCACGTTGGTCCTAATACTGATGGGTCATATACAACGATTGCTAATGCTAACCATCCAATAAAGTATAAAGCACCAACTGCTGCTAAAATACCGAAGAAGAACATTAAAGTATTGTTTTCAATTTTTGCCATTGAATGGAAAATATTAAAGTGGTCAACACCATATTTCTTTTTAAGTCCATAAGAATAAACTTTAAGTAGAGAAAGACCAAACATCATACCCCACATTGCTGGTAAATGTAACACTTGGTGAGACATTACTGCACAAAAAATTGTAAATACACCTAAGAACATTACTACTTTAGCCCCCTCAGACATTTTAGGCTTCTCTTCTTTTGAAGCATCAAATGGAGGTTTTTCATCTGGCACAAATCTAGCTAAAATAACTGCTGTTACTAAGTATCCTACAATAGAAGCTGGGAATAAGAATAAGAAATCAACAAATGTTCCTTTTCCTGCTGTCCAAGCCATAAGAGTTGTGATATCACCAAATGGTGACCATGCACCACCGGCATTTGCAGCAACAACGATATTAATAGCACCAGGTACTAAGAAATCTTTTCTTGTTTTTTCAATTGTAATTAATACAGTTGATAAAATAAGAGCTGTTGTTAAGTTATCCGCAATTGGAGATAAGAAGAATGCAATAAATCCAGTTACCCAGAAAAGCTTTCTATATGTATATCCCTTTGAAACAAGATTATATTTTAATCTATCAAATACACCCATATGAATTAGAGATTCTATATATGTCATAGCAACAAATAAGAAGAAGAAAATTCCAGCAATCTCTAAAATTAAGTGGTTTGCTTCAGTATGAACTAATCCTAAATCTAAACCATTTAATGCATAGTAAAGTGCAACTAAAATAAACATGAATGTACCTATAAATAACGCTGGTTTAGCCTTATCAATCTCATATTTTTCTTCAGCAGCTACAAAATAGTACCCTACTACAAAAATAAATAAACACGCAAATCCAACCCAAGTCATAGTTAAATCAGGTGCAACTGCTCCAGCTGCGGCTCCCCCGCCTGCAGCAAATAACGCTATAGATGATAACAATAGTGTCATCAGAATCTTTAACATTGTTTCTCCTTAATAAAGTGTGCTACGAGTGATTTTTTCCTATCAATCGCAGCTGTTAAAATTGATTTTGCCGTAAGAAAGCTTAAAAATAATTGTTTTTGTAAAGTTTTTGTCAAGAAAATGTCAACTTTTTTCAAGTGTAACAATTATCACTTTTTACTAATAAAGTGTGCCCCAAGAGATTCTTTTCTATTCATTGCAGCTTCTAATATAGATCTTGCAGTAAGTAATCTTAAAAATAATAACCTACCTACTTTTTCATTCAAGAAATTGTCAACTTCTTTAATTGTTTTTTCTAAAGATGAACTATTTCTTACTATTGCAGCATTTTCCCACATTAGTACTCGTAATCTATCTTTTATAGATTTGTCTATTTCTTGATTACGAACATAAGATTTTATAATATTAGTATAGTTTTCGCATGAAATCTTAAAATTTTTTTTCAAAGAATCTTCAACTGCAACCTTAGAGAAAACAACACCTTCAAGTAGAGAATTTGAAGCTAATCTATTAGCTCCATGTACTCCTGAACAAGCTGCTTCACCTATTGCATAAAGATTTTTCACATCTAAAACTTTTGCATTTATATCTGTTTCGATTCCACCCATTGCATAATGAAAAGCAGGAGAAATTGGAACTTTTTCAAAAGGTAAATCATAACCCAAATCATTTAAATTTGCATAAATATTTGGGAATCTTTTTCTGAAAAAATTCTTCTCAAAATTATCAAAAGATAAATAAATCTGTAATTTAGTTTTATGAAAATAATCAAATATAGCTCTTGAAACTACATCTCTTGGAGCAAGTTCTCCATCTATATGATAATCAAATAAAAATCTATAGTCATTTTCATCTACAATATAAGCACCCTCACCTCTTAAAGCTTCACTAAGTAGTGCTTTTCTAGCAAAAGATGTACCTTTAAATACAGTTGGATGAAATTGCATCATTTCCATATCTTTTAAAGCAAGACCTTTTTCAACACAAATACCTTGAACTTCCCCTGCAATTGCAGTTGAGTTTGTATGATACTTATAAATAGACCCTATTCCACCACTAGCTATGATTGTATTATGTGCATATACAGTTTTTTCTTCTGTTTCACTTACAAAATATTGAACTCCATAACAAATACCATCATGAATAAGTAAATCATTAACTACAGCATTAGTTTCTATATCATGCTTACATTGACTTAATAAAAATAAATGCATCATTCTTCCTGTTGCATCACCATCTGCATGTAAAATTCGGCTTCTACTGTGTGCAGCTTCTTTTGTAAAAGCTAACTCACCTTCACTATTTAAGTCAAATTCTAATCCATTATCAATTAAGTCTTCAATGCACTCTAAAGAGTTTTTACTTAATACTTCAACAGCTTCTTTATTGTTATAATTTGCACCAGCAGTCAAAGTATCTTGTATATGATTTGATATGTCAGTATCATCAACAGCAGTTGCAATACCACCTTGTGCATAGAATGTGTTACATTCCCAAGGAGATTTTTTACATAAAATCAAAACTTTTTTTGATTTAGGGATTAACCTTGCTGCATTTAAACCTGCAATTCCAGAACCTATAATAATATAATCATATATCATTATTTAACTACTTCCTTTTTATCACCTTCGTAAACAGGTGGTCCTTTATAACCACAACCGCCAAAAGATAATAAAACTCCTGCTATAATAATAGCATGAAAAAAATGAATGAAATTCTTTGTCATCTTAAAAATAATCCTGAATTCAGAAAGATTAATACACAAGAGACAATCCAAAAGTTTATAGAACTATTGCCATTGAAACTTAAAAAAGGTATAAAATTTGCCTATATAAAGCGACAAATACTATACTTTGTACTAACTCATCCTGTTTATAAAATGGAGTTTGAGTATAACAAGAGTTTAATAAATGCACTATTAAAAAAATCTAACATTGCTAACGTGGAAGAAGTTAAGTTTTTTGTAACAAATAAAATCGAAAAAAGAGAAGAGAAGATAGAAAAAATTGACACTTTTGATGAACGTTCATATGGAATTTTTCAAAATAGCATAAAAGATGAAAAATTACATAAAATTACAGAAGAGATAAGAAATATTATAAAAAAGTCTTAAAAAGCTTCATCCTGTTTTTATAATCAGGACAATAAACTTCAACTAAATTCCAAAATCTTTTTGAATGATTTTTATGTTTTATATGGGCTAATTCATGAATTACCACATATTCAACGATTTCTATAGGATATTTTACTAATAATATATTAAAGTTTAATCCATTTTTATAGTTGCATGAACCCCAAGTATTTTTGTTTTTTCTAAATTTTAGTGAAGTTGAATGAAGTTTCATCTCTTTTGAATACTTTTCAACAATCAAAGGAATAATCTCTTTAGCTTTTTTTCTATAAAACTCATCTATATTTTTTATAGACTCATCTAGTTTATATTTTTCGCCTAAAAATAGGTACTCATCAGAAGATAGAAAATCTTTTTTTACAAAATTAATTCTTTTTTCTATCCATTCTTTTTTCTTTTCTATTAACTTTTTTGCATCATTTATAGTAAAAAAAGGATTTGAAGAAATTTCTATTAACTCACTGTTTTTAATTCTTAAATAAGTATGTCTATTTCTTATTTTTTTTATTAGTTTTACAGTAACCATTTTATTTAATATTTTAGTATCAAAAATCATCTCAACTCTTAAGCAAATTTTAGCTAAAATCATATCTAAATTTATTAAAGGGATGATAAAAAAATGAAAATTGCAAACAGAATGGATAACCTTTCGCCATCAGTAACTATGGCAATTACTGCTTTAGGAAGAGAGCTAAAAGCTCAAGGTAGAGACATTTTAAGTTTTAGTGCAGGGGAACCTGATTTTAACACACCAGAAATTATTAAACAAGCTGCTATTGAAGCAATTAAAGCTGGTCATACAAAATATACCGCGGTAGAGGGTATCACAGAAACAAAACAAGCAATTATCGATAAATTAAAAAGAGATCATGGCTTAGATTATGAATTAGGACACATTGTAATTAGTAATGGTGCAAAACACTCACTGTTTAATCTTTTTCAATGTCTAATCGAAGAAGGTGATGAAGTAATTATTCCAGCACCTTATTGGGTTACATACCCTGAACAAGTTAAATTCTCAGATGGTGTACCAGTATTTATTGACACAGATGATTCAACAAACTTTAAAATTACAGCTGAACAATTAAAAGCTGCAATTACACCTAAAACAAAAGTATTACTTTTAAATACACCTTCAAACCCTACAGGTGGAGTTTATTCAGAAGAAGAACTTTTAGCACTTGGAGAAGTATTAAAAGGGACTGATATTTTAGTATTTTCTGATGAAATGTATGAAAAAATCATGTATGATGGAACAAAATTCACAGCAGCTGCCCAAGTTAGTGAAGATATGTATCAAAGAACAATCACTATCAATGGTATTAGTAAATCAGTAGCTATGACTGGTTGGAGATATGGATATCTTGCAACTCCTCATAAAGATTTAGTAAAAGCAATGATCAAATTCCAAGGTCAAGTTACTTCAAATGTTAACTCAATTACTCAATATGCTGCAATTGCTGCATTAGAAGGTAAAGCTGATGAAGATATGGAAATAATGAGAGTAGAATTTGAAAAAAGAAGAAATATTGCAATGGAACAATTCAACGCAATTTCTGGGCTTTCTTGTGTAAAACCAGATGGTGCATTTTATCTTTTTGTAAATATTAAAGATATCACTAATGACTCTATGGACTTTTGTGCAAAACTATTAGAAAAAGAAGGTGTAGCAGTTGTTCCAGGACTTGCATTTGGAACAGAAGGTTATTTTAGATTTTCTTTTGCAACAGATTTAGAATCAATTGAAGAAGGAATTAGAAGAATCAAAAAATTTGTTAGTGAAAATTACTAATAAAATATGACTCCACAAAAAAAAGCTACCGTAGTATCAAGTAGTGTTGCGGCACTACTTACACTTATCAAGCTTGTAGTTGGTATTGCAAGTGGGTCAGTTGCAGTTTTAGCATCTGCAATTGACTCAGTTTTAGATATGTTTGTATCTGTATTTAACTACTTTGCTATTAATAACTCTGAAAAGCCTGCTGATAAAACATTTAATTATGGAAGAGGAAAAATTGAAGCACTAGCTTCTGTAATAGAAGGTACCATTATTACAGTTTCTGGACTATTTTTATTATACCAAGCTATTAAAAAAGCTATAAATGGTGAAGTATCTCATTATCTAGGTATTTCATTAACAGTTATGATTATCTCTTTAATAATCACTATTGCACTTGTTTTATATTTAAATAAAATAGCAAAACAAACAAACAGTATGGTTATCAAAGCAGATGCTCTTCATTATAAAACGGATGTTTATACTAATATTGCTGTTTTAGTTTCTTTAGTTTTAGTAAACTTTACAGGAATTGAATTAATTGATGTAATCGTTGGTGGTGGAATTTCAATTTTTATTATCTATTCTGCTTATGAACTTATTCAAGAAGGGATTTTAGTCCTACTTGATAGAGCTGTTGATGAAGAAATAGTTGAAAGTATTGTTGAAATAATCAAAGCAGAAGAAAAAGTTAATGCTCATCATCTATTAAAAACAAGAGATGCAGGAAGCCAAACTTTTGTAGAGGTTCATCTAGTTTTTGACTGTATTATTACACTTATGGATGCTCATAGAGTAACCGATAGAATTGAAGAAAAAATAAAAACCCTAGATTCAAATAGAAATTGGGTTATAAATATTCATATGGATCCATATGATGATTTTGAAATAAATGATGAAGGAAAACCATGTTCAATAAATTGATAATATCTTTACTCTTATTAGTATCAACACTTTTTGCAGAAATTGATTTTCAAAAAGCAATGATATATAAAGGTGATATAAATTCTAAAACAGCATATGATATGCAAAAAAATGGAACTTTAATTATAGATATAAGAACAAAAAGAGAATTTAACACACTTAGAGCAAAAGATTCTATTAATATTCCAGTTTTTTATGAAAAAAATGGGAAAAGAGAGTTTAATAGAAATTTTCCAAAAGAAATTTATACAACACTTGATGGTGATTTAAATAAAAATGTTATACTTATCTGTAGAAGTGGTTCAAGAACAAAACTAGCTTCAAACCTTTTAGCATACCAAGGTTTTAAAAACGTATATAACGTAAAAGATGGTTTCCAATATGATTGGATAAAGGTTAATTTACCAACTGAAAAATAGGAATATTAATGAATTACCTAAAGATATTAGGGGCAAGTGGAAGTAAAACCAAATTTACAGGAACAACCTCTTTTCAGATATTTAAAGATATTTTAATTGATGCTGGAAATATAATAAATACTTTAGGTGATGAAGCCTTATATATCAATCATATTTTTCTAACTCATTCCCATTCTGACCATATTATTGATTTACCATTTGTTGTTGAAGGTTTTTTTGAAAAGAGAACAGAACCTTTAACAATTTATGGCTCAAAAGAGACTATTGAATCCCTAAAAGATCATACTTTCAATAATAAAATATGGCCTGATTTTTCAAATATAAATCTTTTAAATTCAGATAAAAAAGCATTAGAATTTAAAATTATAGAACCTGATGAAACACTGCACATTGGATTTTATAGTATTACTCCTATAGTTGCAAACCATATTGAAGGCTCTTACGGGTTTATAATTATTAAAGATAATCTAAATGGATATCTTATAAGTGGAGACACTTATAAAAATGAAAACTTATGGAAAATCATTAACGAAAATAAAAAAATAAAATCTCTAATAATAGAGTGTTCTTTCCCTTCAAGGATGAAAAAACTTGCGCATGATAGTAAACATTTAACACCAGAAATATTACATGAAGAATTAAAAAATTTAAAAAGAGATGATGTACAAATATTTATTTATCATATAAAAGCACTATATCATAAACAGATGGTAGAAGAGATAGAAAAATATAAAATACTTTCAAATGGCGGTAAAATTTTAGAAGAAGGTGATGTTATTCATATTGATACTGGTGAAATTGAAATAGATATGATAAGTCATAATAGATTTCAAAGAATCATGGAAATAAATTTAGAACTTTCTTCACAACTTGAAAAAGATAAACTTTTTGAGATGATACTAACACTAACTAGAGAGCTTACTCACTCAGAAGCTGGTACTTTATATATCATGTCAAAAGACAAAAAAAGCCTAGAGTTTAAAGTTGTTCAAAATGACCCTATGAATATTCATATGGGAGGAACAAAAGAAAATTTAACATGGAAACCTCTTCCTTTATATTTAGAAAATGGTTATGAAAATGAAAACATGGTTGCAGTTGTTTCTGCACTAAAAAACAAAATCATTAATATCCCTGACGTATACAACAATAAAAGCTATGACTTTGAAGGGACAAAAAGGTTTGATAAAACAACTGGCTACAAATCAAAATCAATGTTAGTAATTCCTCTAATAAATCATGAGGGAGATGTAATAGGAGTATTACAACTTATAAATAAAACAAAAGTACTAAACGAAATTGTAGCTTTCAATGATTCAGATGAAACTATAACAAAAGCCTTAGCAGGACATATTGCTATGGCTTTAACAAACACACAATTAATAGAAAATTTAGAAATATTTTTAAATGCTTTAGTTAAAACAATTGGACATGCAATTGATACAAAATCTAAACATACAATGAATCACGTATCAAATGTAACTAAACTTGCAGTACTAATTGCAAAAGACATTGATAATGATAATACAATTTATAAAGATATAACATATTCAAAAGATATGTACAAGCAAATAGAACTAGCAGCAATGTTGCATGATGTAGGTAAAATATCTATGCCAGAATCAATTATAGATAAATCTACAAAACTTGAAACAATTTTTGATAGACTAGACCTAATAAAAGAACGATTTGAGATTATAAAAAGAGATTTAGAAATTTTGTTATTAAAAGAAAAAATTGATGAAAAATTTTATAATGAAGCTATAGAACAAATTAAAGATGACTTAGAATTTATAAAAGAGATAAATATAGGTAGTGAATTTTTAGATGAAGAAAAAATAAATAGAATCAAATTGATTTCTGAATATTCTTATATTTTAGATGGTAAAAAAGTCTCTTTACTTAATGAAGAAGAAGTTTATAACTTATCAGTAAAAAAAGGAACCTTAACAGAAGAAGAAAAAGATATTATGAACAGTCATGCAAAATTATCTTTAGATATGCTTTCTACTCTTCCTTTCCCTAAAAAATATGGGAAAATTCTTGACATCGCAGCAAATCATCATGAAAAACTAAATGGAAAAGGTTACCCAAGAGGATTAAATGAAAAAGATTTAACTTTAGAAGATAGAATCATGATTTTAGCAGATATTTTTGAAGCCTTAACTGCAAAAGATAGACCATATAAAGAAGGTAAAAAGTTATCAGAAGTATTTAATATTTTGTCTTCTATGGCTAAGAATAATGAAATTGACTCTAAATTATTAACATTTTTTCATAAAAGCAAAGCATTGCAAGATTATGCAAGAAAAGAATTAAATCCTATTCAAATAGATGAAAGTAGCGTAGATATATAATGAAAGATACTAAAGCTAAACAAAAATTCTTTATATATTTTATTTTAGCCTTAACTATTTCAACATTTCTATCATTTTTTTATATTTCTTTTCCAGGTATACCAAACTCATTTGATAACAAATTAAGAGACTACTTATTTCTAATAAGAGGTGAAATACCAACTACTGAAAATGTAATAATCGTTGATATAGATGAAGTATCTTTAAAAGAACTTGGACAATGGCCTTGGTCTAGAAATAAAATATCAAAAATAGTAAAAAATTTAACTGATTCAGGAGTGCTTCTTGTAGGCTTTGATATAGTTTTTCCAGAAGAAGATAGTAGTTCTCCTCATAGAGTATTTGATTATTATAATATCAAAAAAGAAAATATACCAAACTATGATTTAGAATTTGCACAAACAATAGCTAGTACCCCTACTATACTTGGATACCAATTTGAATTAGAAAAAGATTCAGAGTTTATTAATAAAACCTTTCCTGAAATTCCAGCAATTTTTATTGAAAAAGATAAAGAAGAAGATTCCCAATATTTATTGGAAGCTAAAGGAACTATTTTAAATCTTCCTTTACTACAAAAAAGCTCTTATTCAAGTGGTTTCTTTAACAATGTACCAGACGATTCAGGAGTTGTTAGAAGTGTACCTTTAATAATCTCCTACGATGATATTATTTACTCTTCTTTGTCATTAGAGATGTTGAGAGTTTTATCAAATACAAATCAGGTTTATATCCAATATAATAAATATGGTGTAGAAAAGATTGTTCTAAAAGATTTAGAAATACCAACAGATAGACATGGAAGAATATTAGTAAACTATAGGGGAAAAGAAAGAAGCTTCAAATACTATTCAGCTGTAGATATATACAAAAATAAAATAGATAAAAAAGAATTAGAAAATAAAATTGTACTTATAGGAACCTCTGCCGCAGGACTTTTAGATTTAAGGTCAACTCCTTTTGAATCTATTTACCCTGGAGTTGAAGTACATGCAAATGTTATAGACAATGTAATTAAAGGTGATTATATATATAAAACACCTCTAATTGAAGGTATAAATATAGTTATGATATTTGTATTAACAATTCTTGTTACTCTAATACTTACATATACTCCATTTTGGTTAAATCCATTTATAGTAATATTTTTCCTAACTGGAACGTCTTTTATTATTTATAAAATACTATTTACAGTGGGGATTGTTTTAAATATATTCTTCCCAATACTTGCTATTTTTGTAGCTTCTGTTTTAACAATCTTATTTGATTATTTTTATGAAATCAAGAAAAAAGAGGCTATAAAAGATAAGTTTGCATCCAAAGTTTCAAAAGAAGTTATGAATGACCTTCTTAAGGACTTAGATAATAGTAAATTTCAAGCTATTGAAAAAGAAGTAACAGTATTTTTTAGTGATATTAGAAATTTCACTAATATATCAGAGCAAATGGATAGTGCAAAAAATCTAATCACATATCTAAATCAATATATGGAACCTATGAGTAATATCATTATAAAATATGAAGGAACTATAGACAAGTATATTGGTGACTCTATTATGGCATATTGGAATGCTCCTGCAAATGTAGAAAATCATGCAGATAAAGCTCTAAATGCATCGATAAAACAAATTAATAAATTAAAAGGTTTAAATAAAAAACTAAAAAATGAAAACAAACCACTTATTGATATAGGAATTGGTTTAAATACAGGAACCGCAATTGTAGGAGAAATGGGAAGTATTGGAAGAAGTGATTATACAGTTATAGGAGACTCAATCAATCTTGGGGCAAGACTAGAATCATTATGTAAATATTATGACTCAAAAATTAATATCTCTAATTTTACAAAAGATGCTTTAAAAGATGAATATATTTTTAGATTTTTAGATCTTGTAAAAGTAAAAGGGAAAAGTGAGCCAGCTGAAATCTGGCAAGTTCATGGAAAAGGAAAAGCCCAAAAGAAATTAAAAGAAGAGTTAAGTAAATACCATCAAGCAATAGACTTATACAAAAACTCTAAATTTGAAGAAGCACTTAATATTTTTAAAGAACTTGAGGAATATAAAGAAAAAACAAATCAAAACATATATAAAATATACTGTGAACGATGTGAAGAGTTTATAAGTTCTCCACCCGAAAATTTCAATGGAATTTATGAACACCATACAAAAAACTAAAAGATATTAAATATAGTACAAGTACTATAAAAAACAAATCCTACATCTTAAGTCATAGTATGTTAGACTATCTAACTAATATACAATTATAGGACTTATAAGCACTCATGGCACTAATAGACTTACAAAACATTTCAAAACAATATGACACAAAAATTATTCTAAAAGAAGCAAATTTTACACTTTTACAGGGACAAAAAATTGCTGTTATTGGACAAAATGGACAGGGAAAATCTACTCTATTTAAAATAATTATGAAACAAATAGAACCAGATGCAGGTATATTATCAATTGACAAATCAATTAAAATTGAAATGCTAGACCAGCAACCAAAATTTTCATCAAATCTATCAGTTCGAGAAGCAATTGAAAATCAGCTAACAGAAATAAAAGAAGCTAAAAAAAGTTATGAAGAAATTACTTTAAAATTATCAACAGACTATGAAAATAATGAGTTAATAAAACAACAAAGTGAACTTGCAACATTTATCGACTTCCATGATGCTTGGGATTTGGATAACATGATTGAAAGAGTGTTAAAAGAGTTCAAACTAAAAGAGTATGAAAATAAAGATGTAAACCTTTTAAGTGGAGGAGAACAAAGAAGAGTTAGCCTTGCAGGATTACTTCTTAAAAAACCAGATATATTACTTTTAGATGAACCTACAAACCACCTTGATGTTTATATGGTTGAGTTTTTAGAAACATTATTAAAGAAAAACAACTTTACTCTTCTTTTTATATCTCATGATAGGTATTTTATCGATAATTTAGCAACTTCAGTAATAGAAGTAGAAGGTGGAAACTTACGTAAATTCAATGGTGGATATTCATCTTATTTAGAACAAAAACAACAAATTTTAGAAAATATGCAAAAAGACCATCACAACCTAATTAGACTTTTTAAAAGAGAAGCTCACTGGATGCAAAGAGGTGTTACAGCAAGAAGAAAAAGAAATGAAAGAAGAAAGTCAGAATATTTAGACTTAAAGAAAAAAGTAAAATCAAACCCTTCACAAATAAGAAAAATGTCTGTAGAACTACAAAGAGAACAAAAGTCTTTTAACAGTGAAGATAAAAAAATACAAAATAAGAAAAAAATGCTTTTTGAACTAGAAAAAATAACACTTAGTCTAGGAGATAAACTTCTTATCAAAGACTTTAGTGCAAGAATACTTCAAAAAGATACTATCGCCATAGTTGGTCCAAATGGAACAGGAAAATCAACTATGTTAAAAATCTTTATGGAAAAACTTAATATAGACTCAGGAAAATTTAAAAAAGGTGAATTTAAAGTTGGATATTTTGACCAACATAGAGAAATGTTAAGAGATGATGCAACTATCATGGATATTTTCTGTCCTTTAGGTGGAGATAGAGTTCAGTTAAATGATGGAAGAGATATGCATGTTTATGGGTATCTTAAAAACTTTTTATTTCCAAGAGAATATTTAGATAAAAAAATTGGAGTATTAAGTGGTGGAGAAAAAAACAGAGTTGCACTTGCTCTTTTATTTACCAAAGACATAGATTGTTTAGTACTTGATGAACCAACAAATGATTTAGATATCCCAACAATAAATATTTTAGAAGAGTATCTTCAACATTTTCAGGGTGCTTTGATTTTTGTATCACATGATAGATATTTTGTAGATAAAATTGCTAAAAAACTTTATGTTTTTAAAGGTTCAAATGGTGAAATAATTGAAAGCTATCAACCATATACAGAATATTTGGAAATTGATAAAGAATTAAGAGAATTAAATGAGCTTGAAAAAGAGATATCAAATGAAAATAATAATCAAATCAAACAAACTCAAGTAGTAAAAAAGCAAAATAAATTATCATACAAAGACCAAAGAGAATACGACAATTTACCAAAAGAGATAGAAGAACTTGAAATAAAAATTGAAGAAGTAAACAAGTGCCTATCAGACCCAGCATGTTATGAACAAAAAGGTATAGTTGCAGTATCTAAAGAGCTAGAAGAGTTTGAAAAAGAGTATGAACTTAAAGTTGATAGATTTTTAGAACTTGAAGAATTAATTGAAAGCTTTAACAGTTAATTTGATATAATCAAAATAATAATTTTTATAAGGACAATTTGAAATGAGTTTAAAACAACAATTAAAAGATGATTTAAAAACAGCTATGAGAGCAAAAGAAATTCTAAAAAGAGATTGTATCAGAGCTATTAATACTATGATTAAACAAATTGAAGTTGATGAGAGAAAAGAATTAACTGATGAAGATATTTTAAAACTTATTCAAAAAGGTATTAAACAAAGAGAAGAAGCAGTTGTGCAATATAAAGATGCTTCAAGAGATGATTTAGTACAAAAAGAGCAAGAACAAATTGATGTATTTAAAGAGTATTTACCACAACAAATTTCTGATGAAGATTTAGAATCTGGTATGAAAGAACTTATATCTGAAGTAGGAGCAACTTCAATGAAAGATATGGGTAAAGTTATGGGACAAGCAACAAAGAAGTTTGCTGGTGTAGCTGATGGAAAAAGAATAAACGAAATGACAAAAAAACTGTTAGGATAATTTTTAATTAGGATAAATTATGGAATCAAGACTGCATGATATCGTAAAGAATACGCTTATTAATTTAAAAGACAAGGGTTTGCCTGCAACTCCAAATGAATATCATAAAGAGTTTTGTAAAGTTTCAAAAACATATAACTTAACGGTTAAAGAGTGTGAGCAATTTAAAAGACTCGTTAGTAAATTAAGTAAAAATGAACAATTAGAAATAGAATCAAAAAATATTTCTACTATTGAAGAGATGATTCCTGTATTATTAAACAGAGTATCAAAAGATAATGTAAATACTTTAGCACAATTATTTAAAAAATCTATTACTCCTTCAATTAGTATAGATATAGATGAAGATTTACAAAAATTTTCAGTAAAAATTGGTAATTCTCCTGCTTTATTGTTTGAAGATGATATTCAAAAAGAGATGCAAAATTTTATTACAAAAAGATTTGAAGCTGACAAAAGTGTTGTTAAACAAAAGACTTCAGATATTGCAAAACTATTAACTCTTATGGGACAATACTTTAGTGATGCAATTCACAGTAGTGGAATGGGTTCACAAGAAGTTTCTAATATTAAATCACAAATCCAATCTATTAATATGGACGATACAGGGGTAAAAGACTTATCTGAACTTCAAAGTCAGTTAATTGATGCAGCCTTATCAATTGAAAATGAAATGTCTTCTGTAGGTGAAAAATTAACTAATGGAAGATCAGAAGTAGAATCATTAGAAGAAAAGATAAAAAAACTTGAAAAAGAATTAGATAAAACAAAAGAAGAGAGTTTAAAAGACCACTTAACTGGTCTTCTAACAAGAAGAGCTTATGATGAATCTGTTAAAGCTATTGAAAATCAATTTATAAGAAATAATACCCAGTATGCTGTAGTATTTTTTGATTTAGACCACTTCAAAAAAATCAATGATGATTATGGTCATCATGCAGGAGATATTATTCTTTCAACATTTGCAAAAGTTCTTGATAAAAATACAAGAGATTTAGATATTGTAGGAAGATATGGGGGAGAAGAGTTTGTTGCAATAATACACTTTAATCTAAAAAGAGAACTTCTTAAATATCTTAAAAGAATCAAATCAATTATAAATGAAAATGAATTTTTATATAAAAAACAAAAAATACGTGTCACTTTTTCAGCTGGAGTTGCAGTAAGAAATGACCACAATAGTTACGAAAGTACAATTCAAAAAGCAGATGTACTTTTATACGAAGCTAAAGAAGGTGGAAGAAACAAAATTGTAATGGAAGACGGAACAGTAATATAAAAATATAAAGGATTAAAAATGAAATTTTTAGCTATAAATATATTAATTGGATTTTTATCTCTTTTACTTGCTTCAGAGTCATCAGGTTTTATAAAAAAACTTAATGGTAAAGTATCAGTCTTACGAGACAGTAAAGTAATTGAACTAAAAATTGGTGACAAAGTCTTTGAAAAAGATATTGTAAAAACACAAAATAAAAGTTCTATAGGAATCATTTTTAATGATAACACACTTGTTTCTTTAGGACCAAATACTGATTTTATAATTGAAGAATACATATTTAAACCTGCTGAGAATAAACAATCTTTTATTTCAAGATTATCAAAAGGAACATTGACATGCCTTACAGGATTAATGTCTAAGTTAAACCCAGAAGCTATGAAAATCAAAGCAAAAACAGCTTCAATAGGTATTCGTGGTACTCATTTTGCTATAAGTGTAGATTAAAAAAGGATTCTAATGAAAAATATATTTGCAATAGCTATAATAGCTTTATTATTTAGTGCCTGTTCAAAAGTAAATGTTGTTTTATTACCAGAAGAAAATAATAAAACTGGAAAAATTGAAATAAAAAACAATAATAAAACAATAACTATGGATAAACCATATCAGCAAGTAGAAGCGATTGATGGTAAGTCTGATATTCTTACAAAAAAAGAAGTATATAGCAAGTTTGAAGAATCAATTGCTACCTTACCTAATAAACCGAAAAACTATTTACTATATTTTAAATGGGATTCACCAAAAGTTGTTTCAAAATCTTTAAAAACATTTAAAGAGATTATTAAAGAAGCAAAAAAAGAGAGTACCTTATATATTGATGTTATTGGATATACAGATAGAGCAGGAGAAGAAAAATACAATAAAAAACTTTCTTTAAGAAGAGCTAACTCTGTATCAAAAACTTTACAAAAAAATGGTATAAAAAAAGAAAAAATCAATATCCAATACTATGGAGAAGCTAACCCAATTGTAAAAACAAGAGATGGCGTAGCAAAAAAAGTTAATAGAAGAGTTGAAGTAACTATAAAATAATAGATGATAAAAATACTTTCTTTTTTATTTTTATGTACTTCTCTTTTTGCTAGTAATCATTTTACTCAATCCGAAATAAAAAAGATGATTGGTAAAATGGTTATCTTAGGATTTAATGGTCATACTTTTAATAAAAATGAAACACTAAAAAATGATATCAAAAAATATAATTTAGGCGGTATCATTCTCTTTGATAAATACTACAAAAGTAAAAAAAAGAAAAATATAAAAAACCCTAAACAATTAAAAGAACTCATCACAGATATACAAAACTTTTCTAAATACAAAATGCTTATATCAATTGACCAAGAAGGTGGTTGGGTAAGTAGATTAAATAAAAATAATGGTTTTATACAAACTCCAAAAGCATCATCAGTATCTAAAAAAAATCTAACTTTTGCAAAAAATACATATGAAAAACTTGCTTATGAATTATCAAGTTTAGGCATAAATCTAAATTTTGCTCCAGTTGTAGATTTAGCAATAAATAAAAAGAACAAAGTCATTGTTTACCAAGGTCGTTCTTTTTCAAAAGACCCAAATAAAGTAGTAAAATATTCAAAAGTTTTTATAGAAGAGATGAATAAAAAAAATGTCTCAAGTGTTATTAAACATTTTCCAGGACATGGTTCATCTTTAGGTGACTCCCATGAAGGTTTTGTTGATATAACTAATACTTGGAAAGAAAAAGAGTTAAAACCATATAAAGAGCTTATAAACAATAATTATGCAAACATAATTATGACTGCACATGTATATAATAAAAATCTTGATAAAAACTATCCTGCAACTCTTTCATATAATATAAATACCAAGTTACTTAGAAAGCAAATGAATTTTAAAGGGCTTGTAATAAGTGATGATTTACAAATGAATGCTATTAGTAAACATTATTCTTTAAAAGAGACATTAACCTTAGCAATTAACTCTGGAGTAAACATCTTACTTTTTGGTAACCATATCAACAATAAAAGTATAAAACTAAAAACAATTGTAGATACAATTTATGAGCAAATTTTAGAGGACAAAATCAAACTATCAAAAATTATAGATTCTAATAAACTCATTAAAGAAATTTTATAAAAATATAAACTAACATTAAACCTATACAAAAAGTATACAGTTCTATTATAATTTGATTAATAATCAAAGGATATATAATGAAAATAGGAATATCTTCTTGCCTTCTAGGTACTATGTGTAGATACGACGGTGGTCATTCAAGAGATAAGTTCATTTTAGAACAGCTTAGTACTTATTTTGACTTTATACCCTTTTGTCCAGAGAAAATGATTTTCACAACTCCTAGAGAAGCCATTAGGCTTACAAAAAAAGATGGTGAATTAAAAGTAAAAACATCTAGCACAAATGTTGATGTCACAAAAAAAGTAAGTGATATCTCGAAAGAGTTAGCAAACCAAATTCAAGAAGATGAATTATGTGGATTTATATTTAAATCAAAATCACCAACCTGTGGTATGGAAAGAGTAAAAATTTATCCTGAAAATAAAAGTGGACAAAGTGAAAATACAGGAGTAGGAATTTTTGCAAATGAAGTAAAACAAAAATATCCACTTTTACCCACTGAAGAAGAAGGAAGATTAGCCGATGCATGGCTTAGAGAAAATTTTCTTATGCAAATATTCTCATACAAACATATATTTGAGTTTTTAAAATCAAGTCCCTCTTTTAAAGATTTAGTTGAATTTCATACTACTTATAAATATCTTATATATGCTAAATCTCATAACTCATATAAATACCTTGGAAATATAGTTGCAAACCATGGTAAAAAACCTTTAAATATAGTTTTAGAAGAATACAAATATACCTTTTTAGAAACAATATCTCAAAAAGGAACAATTTCAAATACATACAATGTATTACTACACATCTTCGGCTATTTTAAAAAATTAATTACAAAAGAAGAAAAGGAAGAAATTTTAGAGTCAATTGATGATTTTAAAAATGAAATTATTCCATTAATTGCTGTTATAAAACTTTTAAATTTATATACAAGAAGATTTGATATAGAGTATTTAAAATCACAAAAGTTTTTAAATCCATATCCCAAGGAGTTGGCTCTTCGTTCAACTATAAAGGCATATAAATGAGTCAAATCCTTTGGTTTAGAAGAGATTTAAGAATCACTGATAATGCCATATTGTCAAATGCAAAAGACAAAGTGTTACCTATTTTTATATTTGATAAAAATATTTTAAATAAATTTCCTAAAGATGACAAAAGAGTTAGCTTTTTATATAAATCAGTTTTAAATTTAAAAAAAGAATTAAAAGCTATAAATTTAGATCTAGCAATCTTTTATGATAAACCAATAAATGTATTTAAAGCTCTTAAAAATTTTGGATTAAAAGAGATACTATGCTCTTGTGATTTTGATGATTATGCAAAACAAAGAGATAAAGAGATTGAAAAGGTATTGCCTATTAGTAGACTTTTAGACTCTTTTATTTTAAACCCAAATGAGCATCTAAAAGCTGATAAAACTCCATACAAAGTATTTACTCCTTTTTATAAATCTCTAAATATTATTACTCAAGCAAATAGTATTGAAAATTTTAAAAGAAATGAGAATTTAGAAAAAATCAAATTTGAATATAACTATATTCCAACACTAAAAGATATGAACTTTGAAGCACAAGAACTGCCATCTTTTTTAAATAAAAGTGCTTATGAACTATTAGAAGAGTTTAAAGAAAAAATAAAAGATTATAAATACGATAGAGACTTTTTTTATAAAGATGCCACATCAAAAATATCTATTCATCTAAGATTTGGATTGATATCACCAAAAGAAGTATTTAACTATTTTAAATCAATAGAAAATTTAGATAGCCAGTTTTTTATAAGAGAACTATTTTGGAGAGAGTTTTATAACTATATACTATTTCATTTTCCAGATTCTGAAAATGAAAACTTCAATAATCTAAAAATCAAATGGAATGAAGATGAAAAACTTTTTCAAAAATGGTGTGATGGTCAAACAGGAGTTCCTATAATAGATGCAGCAATGAGACATCTAAACAAAACTGGAATGATGCATAATAGACTTCGTATGATAGTTGCATCATTTTTAACAAAGAATCTATTTATAGATTGGAAAAAAGGAGAACAATATTTTGCACTAAAACTTCTAGATTATGAAGCTAGTTCAAATATAGGCTCTTGGCAGTGGAGCGCAAGTACAGGAGCTGATGCAAGTCCTTATTTTAGAGTTTTCAATCCATATATCCAATCAAAAAAATTTGATAAAGAAGGAATATTTATAAAAAGTATAATACCAGAATTGAAAAACTTAGACTCAAAACTTTTACATATAGAAAATGGTGCTTCATCAAATTTATTTATTAATTATCCTAAAAGTATTGTTGATATTTCATATTCTAGAAAACAAGCAATCGAAAAATTTAAAAGAGCTAAAAATGAAAACTTCTGATATAGCTGTAATTGGCTCAGGGATGGGAGGTTCATTAATCTCCGCTCTTAACAAAGATAAAAATTTAATTTTATTTGAGAGAGATAAAAATCTAGGTGGATGTGCAGGGACTTTTAAAAGATTTGGTAACCATTACAATATAGGCGCAACAACATTTGTAGGATATGAAGATAATCACCCAATCAAAAATATTTTTGATAAAGCAGGTTTTACACCAAATATTAAAAAAAGTGAAGTTGCCATAAGAACAATCCAAAATAAAAAAATAGTTGATAGAATAAAAGATTTTGATACTTTTTTAGAAAATCTAGAAGAAGTTTATCCACATAAAAATAATAGACTTTTTTGGCAAACTATAAAAGAAATCGATGAAAAGTTTTGGAACTTCAAAGATATTTACTTTGCTAGACATAATTTAAACTCATATCTTAAAACTATAAGCTCAAATTTTAGACTTCTAAGAGTATTTGGTTTCGATTTATTAAAAAATGCAGATGACTATATAAACCAAACTCTACCAAATATATCAAAAGAATACAAAGCTTTTATAGACTCACAACTATTAATTACATTACAAACTACATCAAAAGATATATCTTTAATTTCCCTTGCATTAGGTCTTTCATACCCTTTTCATGATGTTTTTTATGTAAATAATGGGATGGGAAGTTTATTTGATGGTTTGTTAAAAGATATTGATGTACATAACAAAGAAGAGATTTTAAAAATAAAAAAAGAAAAAAACTTTTACAGAATAATTTCAAATAAAGATGAATACCTAACAAAACAAGTTATTCTAAACAGTTCAATATATAATAGTGCATCACTTTTTGAAGATGAAAAAATAAAAAAGTATTATAATAACTTTTCATTTTCTGACCAAAGTGCCTTTGTAACATACTTAACTTTAGATACAAAAGAAGATTTTTTACATCATTATCAAATTATATTAAAGGATAAGATTCCAAACTCTATTTCAAATTCATTTTTTATCTCTTTTTCTTCAAAAGATGATGAAAAACTATCAAAAAATGGATATAGTTTAACAATATCAACTCATACAAAAGCCTCTTTTTGGAAAGATCTTTCAAAAGAAGAGTATGAAAAACAGAAAAAAATCACTGAAGATTTTATTATAAATCACTTTTTGGATAATTTTGAAACAATAACAAAAGAAGATATAATTAATAAATTTAGTGCAACTTCTAAAACCTTTAAAAGATATATAAATAGGTATAATTGTGGAGGTCGAGCAATAACACTTAAAAACATTCTTCAAACACCAAGTTGTAACACTCCTTTTAAAGGTTTGTACAATATAGGAGATACAGTTTTTGCAGGACAAGGTTGGCCTGGTATTGCAATAGGCGTACAAGTTTTAAATAAGGAATTAAATGACTAGCGTAAAGCTAAAAATATCACTAAAAGATTGGTTATATATCATTCTAATAGGAGCTTTGTTTGGCTTCTTTATTTCTCTATTTTTCTTTTTTATAAATGTAAATTTAAAAGAGTTTGAAACCATACTTTTTGGTGTTCTTAGTGCAGTTTCTATTTCACTTTGCTCCTTTTTATTAATTACACTTTCAAATGATTATATTCTGCCAAAAGTAGATGAAAAATTTTGGTATCTAATTAGCTTTGTATTCTCTTTTCTTTCTGGTTTTTTTGGCTTTTTAATAAGTTTTGCCCTATTCTCACTTGGAGATTTTGCAGTTATAGAATTTATATCTCCTTTTTGGTTTTATATTAGTACTATTATTGGATTTTTCACCTTTTTAATAGGTCTAATTTTACATCAATTTGTTTCAATGAAATATAAAAATGAATCAATAAAAAATGAAGTCTTAGAAGCAAAAATAAAAGCTTTAGAAAATGAATTAAACCCACATTTTTTGTTTAATGCTCTAAACTCTATCTCCGAACTTATTTATCAAGATCAAAAAAAAGCAGAAAAAGCCACGCTTGATTTATCAACCTTTTTAAGAAATGCAATTACTAAAGATACTTTGATTTCATTAGAAAGTGAAATTAAAATGGTACAAACGTATCTAACAATAGAAAATATTAGATTTGAAGATAATATAAAAGTAACAATAGATATAAATAATAATGACTATGAAGTTTTAGTTCCAAAATTTTCAATTCAATTACTTGTTGAAAATGCGATAAAACATGGATATACTCAAAAAGAATTAAATATAAATATAAAAGTTAAAGATAGTAATATAGAAGTCTCAAATGACGGTTTAGTAAGCAATAACATATCATTTGGAACAGGATTAAGTAACTTAAGCAATAGATTAAGACTATTAAATATAGGAAAATTAGATTATAAAATAGAAGATAATAAAATGGTCTTTATTATCAATTTAAAGGATTAAAATGAAAGTACTTATAGTTGATGATGAGAAATTAGCTCTTTCTAGATTAAATAGAATATTAACAGAAGAAGGCATCTCTAATATTGTAGAGTGCAACAACCCAATAGATGCCATAAAAGAGTTATCTAAAACAAAATTTGACATAGCTTTTCTAGATATTTCTATGCCAACAATGACTGGCCTAGAATTAGCAAATACTATCTTAGATGTAAATCCTAATACCTTTATCATCTTTCAAACTGCTTTTGAAGAATATGCATTAGAAGCCTTTAAAAGTGGAGGAATAGACTATCTTTTAAAACCAATATCCAATGAGTCTGTAAAAAATGCTTTACAAAAAATAGAAAAATATATTCAAAATATAAATAATGATAAAAAAGAGACTTCAAAGAAGATTATTGCCAAAAGAGGTTCTAAAATATACATGATAGATATTGATGATATATATTATGTAAAAGCAGACTTAGATGAAGTAATTATAAAAATAAAAGAGACTGATGCATATGTTAGAAAAAAAATGCAAGATATGAATGAACTCCTAAAAGGTAAAAACTTCTTTAGAATACATCGTTCATATATTGTAAATGTCGATAAAATAAAATCAATGCAAAGTGTTGAACAATCAAAACTAGAAATTTCATTTAAAGATATAGATGATATTGTAACTAGTTCAAAAGATGGTGCAAAAGAATTTAGAGAATATATAGAGCAAAGAAGTTTATAATAAAAATAGTATAAAACTACATTTTTTAACTACTAAGCTTTATTAGAAAAAGTTAAAATCATAATGATATAAAATATCAAAAAATAAGGAGTATATCATGTTAAAAGAGTTTATTTATTCAGGAATTGGCGCTGCTGTGTTAGTAAGAGAAAAAGTAGAAGAAGAGATAAAGGTTTTTGAAAAAAAAGGAAAAATAAAAAAAACTGATGCAAAAGAGTTTATGAAAGCATTAGAAACAAAAGGGAAAGAAGAAAAAAAGAAAACAAAAAAATTTATAAAATCTTTAGTAAAAGATATAATAAAAGAGTTAGATTTAGTTACAAAAGAAGATCTTAAAAATCTAAAAAAAGAATTAAAAAAATAGATTTCTAAAGGAGCTAAAATCTCATTTTATTCACCATTAAGAGTTTATAGAGTTTTTATTTTTCTACTAACTATATATTTAGTTATTAAAAGAAAAAAAAGTTTTTTATTAATTAAACCTCTTAAACCAAAAAAATTAAAACATACTATTATTAAGCTAGGAGCTAGTTTTATTAAGCTTGCTCAAGTATTAGCTACTAGGTCTGACTTTTTTAGTGAAGACTATTTAAATGAACTTAAAAATCTCCATGACCAAATTCCAGCTATGAAGCAAAAAGATTTTGATGAAATATATTCAATCTCTTTTAAAAATCAAGATATTTTTGAAAGTTTTAATAAAACACCAATTGCCTCTGCTTCAATAGGACAAGTTCATACAGCAAGATTAAAAAATGCTAAAAAAGTCGCGGTTAAACTAAGAAGAAAAGGAATTAAACAACAAGTTCTAGCTGATATAAAAATCATTAATTTTTTTAATTATATTTTTAAGCCTCTTTTTTCTACATATACAAAAAATTCTATAGAAGCTGTAATAAAAGAGTTTTCTAAAATGATTGTTGAAGAAGTAAGCTTAAATCAAGAACTAAGAAACTTGAAAAATTTTAGAAAAGTATATAAAAATCAAGATGTCAAATTTCCTAAAGCATATAAAAAATATTCGTGTGATGATGCCCTTGTTATGAGTTTTGAAGAAGGCTTTAGATTTGATGATAAAGAAAATATATTTAAACATAAAATAAACTTCAAAAAAATCATCAAAAATTTAGTAGATTTCTATACTACTCAAATGCTAATAAACGGATATTTCCATGCAGATCCACATCCAGGAAATTTACTTGTAAATAAAAAAGGTGAATTAATCTTACTAGATTTTGGAATGGTTAAAACAGTACCAAATGATAAAAGAATCTCAATAATAGAACTAATAAAAGCTGCAAATGAACAAGACTATGAAACATATATTAGTGCTAGTAAAAGATTGGGAACAATCGCTTATGAGGCTCCTGTTGGTGAACTTACAGAATTTACTACAAAAATGTTTGAAATTTTTTCAAATGATAACCTGAGTAGTGAATCTATGCAAAAACTTGCTTTTGAAGTACTTGAAAGTACAAGAGATTTACCTTTTAAACTTCCAAGTGATGCAATATATATTTTAAGAGTTAGTGCTATTATCGAGGGATTAGGAACTACTTATATTGAAAACTTCAATGGAGTAAAAGATATATTACCAATACTTCAGAATAATCTACCAAAAGCACTTGGTGCAAAAGAATCTGTTTTTGAAACTATCATAGATGAAATTAAAGACTTACCTTTTATAACAAAAGATTTTAAAACAATGGTAAAAAAAGCAAGTGAAGGAAGCCTTGAAGTAGAGGTTTCCAAAAATCAACTCGAATATATGCAAGAGAGTTTAAAAAAACAAGTAAAATCTTATAGCTTATCTTTTGGATTTATACTTGCAGGATTTTTTTATTTGCTTTACGGTTTTGAGCCTAAAGAACTTTCAATCGCATTATTTTCAATAGGCTTTCTAAGATTAATATATAAAAGTTAAACTTTTCAACTAACATAAATACCCTACTAGTAATCCATACATCCATTATAATATTACATATATATACAAATTTCAAAGGAGGATTCCATGAAAACTGTAGCAATAACAGGTTCAAGTGGATTTGTAGGAACTAACCTTAAAAATGCATTTGAAGCAAAAGGTTTCAAAGTAATTGGTATAAAAAGAGAAGAACTAAAAAACCATGATAAATTAACTTCTATAATTGAAAAGACTAACTTACTTATAAATCTAGCTGGTGCAAATATTATTAATAGATGGACTACTAAGTATAAAAAGCTATTAGTAGATAGTAGAATAAATACTACAAAAGCATTGATTCAAGCTATTTCTAGAGCTAAAACTAAACCTGAGCTTTTTGTTTCTACTTCTGCGGTTGGAATCTATAAAAATCTTAATTGTTATGATGAAGAGTATTATGATTATGAAGATGATTTTTTAGCAAAACTTTGTAAAACATGGGAAAATGAAGCACTAAAAGTTAAAGACTTTGAAGTAAGAACTGTGATATTTAGATTTGGAATAGTTTTAGGCAAAGGAGGAGCATTAAAAAAGATGTTACCACCTTTTAAACTTGGACTTGGAGGTATTATAGGAGATGGAAGTCAAGACTTTTCATTTATTCATATAGATGATTTAATAAACGCTTATAAGTTTGTTTATGAAAAATCTTATTGTGAAGGTATTTATAACTTAACTGCTCCAACACCTACAACAAACTATTCTTTTACAAAAGCACTTGGAAAAGTATTACATAGACCAACTATCTTACCAGTTCCAGAATTTGTATTAAATCTTATATTTAGTGAAGGTGCTAAGGTAATTACAGACGGTCAATGTGTAAAACCAAAAAGATTATTGGACAGTGGTTTTAAATTTAACTTTAAAACTATAGAACATGCACTTGCAGATTTAGTAAACTAGGAGATTAACATGAAAACTTTTGAAAAAACTTCTTTGTTAAAATGTAATATTGAAGAATTATTTGATTTTCATCTTAATGTAAAAAATCTTAAAGTGATTACTCCGCTTGATACCAGTGTTGAATTATTAAATAAAGATTTCAATCCACATGAAGGTGGAATATTAAAAATCAAAACAATCAAACATTTTATTCCTACAACATGGGAAGTAAAAATTGAAAAACTACAAAGACCAAATCTTTTAGTAGATATTGCACTAAAATCACCATTTAAATATTGGGAACATTCTCATGTTTTTACAAAAAAAGGAACTCTTTGTGAGTTAAAAGATGTTGTAAAATATGAACTCCCTTTAGGAAAGTTTGGGGAGTTATTTGATTTTTTTATACAAAAAGAGTTAAAAGATATGTTCGAATTTAGACATAAAATTACAAAAGGTCTTTTAGAAGAATAATTTTACATCCCTTTTTTTATTCTTGAATTGTCCAAATCAAAGGCTCTTCACTATAACCATATTGTGGAAGTTTTTTAAGTATCTCATTCTTCCTGTTTTCATCCAGTTTTTTATCTCTTGATAAAATCCAAAAATACTTTCTAGAAGGTTCTCCAATTACTGCATAAGTATAATTCTCATCAAGATCTAAAATCCAATAATCCCCATAAAAAGGCCAGAAGAAACTAACTTTCAATTTTGTATTTGTTTCATCAATACTATAGGCACTTCCTACAGCTTCTTTTGAACTATTTGTATTAATATTTGTACACTTATTTACAACTTTTATTTCATCATTTTCTTTTAAACTATATGTTGCAGTAACATTTTTGCAATCTTTTTCAAAAGAGTGCTCATATCTTGCTATTTCATACCAAGTTCCAAGGTATTTTTTAATATCTACATTTTTTACTGTATTTAATGTGGGATTTTTAGCAGAACATCCAAGTAAAAAAATTAGACAAAAAAATGACAAAAAATAATTCTTCATAATAAAATCTCTCTTTTTAAATAGAAGCCGAAATATCTTCTAATATAATATCACTTATTTTTTCTGACTTACCAAAGTGCGTTAGAAGCATAAACTCTACTGAAGTATTATTACTCTCTAGTTCACTAATAATATCAGGTAAATCAACACTTACATGTTTTCCAGAGTTTAAAAAATATGGATAAAAATATATTTTTGAAATACCATCTTTTATAAACTTTTCAACTACAGTAGCAATCTCAGGACTTGCAAACTCTAAAAACGCAGCTTCAATTTGGGAAAACTTATCATCTTTTTCTTTTATTTCATCAACTAACTTACGAAACTCATTATTTGATAAATCTTTTTTACTACCATGGGCTATTAAAACTAAGCCATTCATTCTATTCCTTTATAATTGTTATAACCAGTTCTCCAACTGTAAAACCAAACTTTTTCATTTTTGAATGGTTTAGTATAACACCATCTTCTTGAAGATGTAGCCAATCTTTGACACTTATGTCAATTGTTGAGTCATTATAAGGAACTTTCATAACATAATCAATCATAACTGTATTTCCATTTGCAATCATTTTTGCAGTACCAACTATATCCCCTGCAGTTGCATCAAAAGTTTTTTTACCTGTAGGTTTTAACTTCCAAACTCTAGTTAATTCTTCACCATCATCATACACAAACTTTTCATCCAATGTCCCAATTCCATCTTTATCCCAAGAACCAACAAGCTTACCTTTAAAAGTTCTTATGATTTTTCCACTTCTATCTTTTACCATTCCATAAGCTGTCATATTGCCGTTGAAATATTCTTGAGGAATAAATTCAGGAGTTTTACCTTTAAAATCTTCTATTTGCATTTTTGAACATCCTGTAAAAATTAAAAATAGTACTGTTAAAAAAAGAATTTTTAGTCTCATGATGCAACCAATCCTTCATTTAAAGACATATTTTGATATCTTGTAAAGGCAATTTGAACTAAGTTTATATTTCTAGTTAAAAAAGCTGCTTCACAATAACAAAGATACATTTTCCACATTCTAATAAAGTATTCGTCAAAACCTAAATCTTTTACATCATCAAGTTTTTGATTAAAATTTTCATGCCAAATATTTAATGTTTTTGCATAATGTTCTGTATACTCTTCCATATGCAATAGATTCAATTTTGTATTTCTTGTAGTTACTTCTAAGATTTTACCAACACTTGGAAGATGACCACCTGGGAATATATACTTCTGAATAAAATCAGTACCTTTACAATACGAATCATATCTTTGATCTGGCATTGTGATTATTTGCATTACAAGTATTCCACTAGGCTTTAGTAAAGATTCACATTTTTTAAAGAACACATCAAAATACTCACGCCCTACTGCCTCAAACATCTCAACAGCAATAACTGCATCAAACTCCCCTTCCATATCCCTATAATCTTTTAACATAACATCTACAAACTCTTCTATTTCATTCTCTTTAAATCTATCTTCACAAAGCTTTTTTTGTTCTTTTGAAAGTGTTAAAGTTGTTACTTCACAACCATATTCTCTTACTAAGTGCATAGCCATAGCACCCCAACCTGAACCTATTTCTAAAACTTTAGAACCTTTTTTAAGATTTAGTTTCTTTGCAAGTAAATCTATCTTTCTTTTTTGTGCTTCAAATAATGGTTCATCAGGTTTTTCAAATACAGCAGAAGAGTACATCATCGTATCATCTAAGAAAAGTTTGAAAAACTGATTTGATAAATCATAGTGTTCAGAAATATTTTTTTGTGAACGAGTTTTAGAGTTTTTTCTTAATACATGTCTTATTTTATTTACTATAGGAAAAAGATTATAAAGGCTAAAACTCTTCTCATCTTCACTCTTTGTTTGCAATGAGTCTGAATTTATAATAGCTATCTTTATAAGTGAAGTTAAATCATCACATTCAAAATCTTTATCCATATAACTCTCTGCAAAACCTATATCACCAAATAGAGTCAGTCTTCTAAATAAATCTGCATTATTCAAAATAAGTTTAGCTCTAGGTTCTTGGTTATTTCCATATGTTTTAATTTTCCCATCGCAAAAAGTTACTTCCAAATCACCTTGAGTGATTTTTGATAAATATTCATCACCTAGTTTATTCCAAAAAGATTTCATTTTTATGCCCTCCTAACTTGATCATAAGCTTCTGGTCTATTCCATTTTAGACCTTTTATTTTAAGTTTTAAACTTTGCCAGACTGTTCTTGTTACTACCCAAAATGTAAGAAGCGTATGTCTAAAGAAAAGGGAAGTTATCGTCCTTTCATTAAAAACAAGACTTTTCCCTACAAAAGTAGAAGTCAACATTTTTTTGTCATTCTCAAATAGAACAACGCTAAGTGAGAGTTGATTATCCATATAAGTCAAGTCAAACTCATATCTTCCATCTCTATTAAAAAAAGGAGAAACATACATATCTTTAGTACTTACACCTTTATAGTGTTTATTATCTTTTGTTTCTAAAGAAATTGGATAGATAACTCTACCTCCATTATAATTATGCACCTCAGCAATCATATTTACAGGTCTATTTTTATCAAATAGAATTAATACACTAATAGGATTGAAAACATATCCTAAGATACTAGGAAGTGTAATAAACCTCATTTTTTGAGTAAGTGGAATATTATATTTATTTAGTAAATATTTTATATTCTCTTTAAAATCATCACTTTTTCCAAAATGATCTTTAGTATTAAAAGAAAATAGATTAAAACTATTTTGTGAAAATAGATTATTATCTAACTTATCAAAAGAGCTCATATCTATATCAACCATAAAAAATTTATATTTAAATTGATGTCTCTTAGGACTTACTCTTTTATGATAAATAGAACCTTCAAAAAATTTATGACTCATAACGCACATCCAAATTCTTGTGCAATTGTATTTGCACTATATAAACCATCTTCATGGAAACCATATCTCCAGTAAGCTCCTGCAAAATAAGTGTTATTTTTACCATTTATCATACTTCTTTTACTTTGAGCTTCTATTGCTTTTGCATCAAATTGAGGATGTTCATAACTAATCTCTTCAATTACCTCATCTAACTGTTTTGTTTCATTTAATGAAACAAAATACTCTTTATTAGATTTTAGATTTTGTAAACGGTTGATCCAATAAGAAAGAGTTACATTCTCTTCTTTTCCATTTGTCTTATAGTTCCATGCCGCATAAACTTTTTTGTCAGGATATAAAGCTTTAGTATCGTTATGCAATACTGCACGGTTTTGTTTATATTCAAAAGCTGATAAGATTCTAAGCTCATCTAAACTTGGCTCATCTATTAGCTTAAGAGCATCAGGAGCATGCATAGCAAAAATAACTTTGTCATATATTGACTGGGTATTATTTTCATGTATTAAAATAACTTTACCCTCTTCTCTTTTTACACTTATTACATCACTGTTTTTTATGATTTTTCCAGATATATATTTAGATATTTTTGTGACATAATTAATAGAACCACCACTAACAGTTAACCATTGATGATGAGTATCGACACCTAACAATCCATGATTTTTAAAAAACTGTAAAAAAGTTCTTGCTGGAAAGTCATTCATCTTATCACTTGGTGTTGACCAAATCGATGAACCCATAGGAATAATATATCTTTCTTTAAAATATTGTGAATAATCTTTTAAATACTCACCCAAAGATAAATCCAAATCAGGACTACTTATCTCTAAATCTTCATTTGCTTTTTTATTGAACTTTACAATATCAAAAATCATTTTATTGTGAGAGTAAGAAAATATATTTTTCTTTTGAAAATACATACCTTTTAGAGATTCCCCATTGTAAGCTAAGTTACTCTTTTGATCCCAAAAAGCAAAACTCATATCACTATTTTCTATCTTTACATCTAACTCTTCAAATAGTTTTGTAAGTAAAGGATATGTGGCATGATTAAATACTAAAAAACCAGTATCTACTCCAAAAGTTTTATCTTTTTCACTAACTTGAGTAGTTCTAGCATGACCACCTAATCTACTATCTTTTTCATAAAGGTCAACATCATGTTTTTTACTTAGTAAATACGCAGAACCTAATCCACTTATCCCTGCTCCTAAGACTGCTATTTTCAATTTTTTAGTACTCATTTGTATCGTCCTTTAGAATCTTGAGGAGTGTAAATTAACTCTGAAGTATCCATATATTTTGATAAAGAAGCAACTATACTATCTAGCTCTTCTTTTTCCATAACTGGCTTTCTGTTCATAATCCACACATACTCCATATCTTTATCAACCATTACAGCACTTGAATAATCTTCATCTAAATAAATAATTCTGTACTCTTTTGTAAATATCCAAAAATATGTCATATCTATTTGAGACATGATATTTCCATTTGATGGAACTGCTGTTCCATTGTATTCAATAAGGTTGCCACCAATTTTTGTATCAAAACATCTATTTTTTACTTCGTATTTCAAATCTTCTATAAGTTTATACTCTACGGTTGCAGCAACACAGTCTTTTTCAAAACTATTATATGTTCTTGCAACTTCGTACCATAAACCACTAAATTTTTTAGCATTTACATAATCAACAGGTTTAGGTGCTTTCACGTAGACATCAGGAGTTTGAGCTATAACCAGGGAAAAAATAAATAATACTGTAAAAAATAACTTCATCTCAAACTCCTTGTACTGTTATTCTATATTTATAAGAAGTTTTTTTGTAGGAAAAAAATGTTTATTGGTAGAGTCTTTAAAATGTTATGATTTTTTATCAGTATATTTATTGATAAAAAATATAGCTATTAATTTTATACACACAGGAAAAAGACCATATAAAAAAGATAATACCAACAAAGAAGTCACACTTGGATTTGATGCTTCAAAATCAAAAATACCAAGAATAATAAAACTTGCAGCAACAGCAAGAGCAAGTGAGAGTTTTGTAATCATAGTCCAAATACCAAAAAGCAAACCAGAGATATTTGTTTCAAACCTCTTTGACTCTTGTACCATATCACTTTGAATTGCAGTAGGCAAAGCCATATCAGCACCTAAAGATAAACCAGAAACTAAACTAATAATAATAAAAGCAGTCAAATCTCCAGCTTCTAAAAATGGTACAAAAATAAAAGCACTACAAGCAAGTAAAATAGAACTAAGCCAAGTATTCTTTTTACCAATTTTATTTGACAACATATTCCAAAAAGGAAGAGCAAGAATTCCAGCAAAGAAATATAAAATCAAAATAATCCCACTAGAATCCTTTTCTTCTATAATTAATTCTATAAAAAGCAAAAAAAGTGTTGCCGGAAGTGCATTTGCTAAGTTGTTAAAAAAGTAGCCTATTTGTAAGTATTTTAAATCATTTAGATTTTGATATATAGTCTTAACACTTTTAATAGAAAACTTATCATTTATACTATTTAGTTTGATTTTTATCGCTTTTAAACTTACTAAAAAAAGAGGAATAAAAAGAACTAAAAATGACAAATACAATATCTCTAAAGTTTCTTGCGAGTTTTGAGATACTTTATAAATATAAGGAACTATCAAAGCTATAAGAACTCCAATAATAGTAAAAAACTCTCTTGAACTATTTAATACAGTTTTATCCTCATATCTTTGACTTATCTCCGAACTCCAAGTCAAATATGGAATATTTATCATACTCCAACCAATATATATCAAAATAGAAAAAACTAAAAGCCAAAATTCTGGATAATCCAAACTTGGATTTATAAGAGAATAAAAACTAAAAATCAATACTAAAGAACCTAAAATCATGATAGGCTTTCTACTATTGAAATACTCCACACTCTTGTCACTTAAATATCCAAAAAAAGGATCTGTAAAAACATCAGTTAATCTTGCAATAAAAAGTATCAATCCAACAACTGCAATATCAATACCAACATCTGTTGCATAAAAAGTAGGCAAATATATGTATAAAGGAAGTCCTACTATAGCTAAAGGAATAGCTATAAGACTGTAGTAAATTATCAAACTCTTTGATAGTTTTTGAGTTTCCATAGTTAACTCTTAATTCTACTTTTGATAAATTTTATAAAAGAAGAAACAATAGGAATTTTTTCATATAAATTACTTGAAGAATCCCAATAGTCTGTATGTGATATCACTTTATCATTTTGATTAAACTCTATTCTACTAACTCCTTCAAAAGACTCTTCTTTATCACTGTTTTTAAAACTAAATATAAAATCCCATCTTATATATACTATATCTTTTTGTTCAACTATTTCTCTAACTTTGAACCTTGGGTCATCAAGTTTTAAATACATATCCTCAAAAATAGAATATATCTTTTCAACTCCTTGAACCTCATGAAAAGGGTCTTTAAACCTCACATCTTTATCAAATATTTTTTTATACTCTTCTATGTGAGTATCACTACTTATATTTTCAAAAAAAGAAGCATAGTTTACAGCTCTCATGGCAACATCTTTTTTGTAAGTGATAAAGAGATTTTATATGGAAGAAATCTTAATAATCTTAAAAAAGAAGATAAACCAAAAGGAAATCTAATCTCAAAAGATGATGGTTTTTCAATGCCTTCAAGTATTTTTTGGGCTGTATATTTTGGTTCCATTAGTTGTGGCATTTCAAACTTGTTTTTTGCAGTAAGTCTTGTTTTTACAAAACCATGATTTACTATTTGAAGTTTTATACTTGATAATTCTAACTCAGGATTAATAGATTCTGCAAGATTAACTAAAGCAGCCTTTGGAGCAGAATACCCTCCTCCTTGAGGAAGACCAAAATAAGAAGAAAGACTACAATTCCATACCCAATGGCCTTTATTAGAATCTTTAAAATAAGGATAAAGATTTGTCATAAGTCTTACAACACCAAGGTAATTTACCTCATTCATCTGTTCAAACTTCTTAGTATCCCAAGAATCAATACTCATAACATCGTAAGCACCTGCGTTGTAAAACCAGATATCAATACCATCATAAGTATTCCAAGCTTCTTCTACCTTACTACTAATATCATCTTTTGAGGAAACATCAATATCAAGTAGGTTTATTTTATCAGGGTATTCTTCTTTTAGTTTAATCAAAACCTCGCTATTAGAAGCATTTCTAGAACTAGCAACTACAAGATAGTCACTATTTACACATAGTTTTACTAACTCTAAGCCAATACCACTACTACCACCAACTATCCAAATTCTTTTTTTAGGTTCCATAATGAAGCCTTTTTTATTTTATTATAGTTGTTTTGTGTATTTTTGGTAGTGCTTGGATGTTAATTTATAATTCTTTTAAAATAAATTTAGTTGCTACAGCAACCAATTAAGCAAATATTAATATTAGTTAATATAAACTTTCAACATGGATATATTTAAAAACGACTTTATTTTGTCAAATTCTATTGGTCATGTAGTGAATATCGTAGCAAATAGAATGAAAGCAGAACTTGAAAACACATTTGCAAAAACTGGTCATGATATTACTGCTTTACAGTGGATGGTACTTAGTATTATTTATGAGAATAATAGTATCACACAAAATAAACTATCGGAACTAAGTAAAAAAGATAAGACTAATATCGCAAGGATAATAGAGAAACTTGAAAAAAAGAATCTTATTGAGAAACTTAGAGATGATGTTGATAAAAGAGCTTTTAGATTATATCTTACTAATGAAGGAAAAAGTTTAAAAGAGGAATTGACACAAGTTACACTAGATGTATTAAAAAAATCTACAAAAAGTATTTCTGAAGAAGAACATACAATGTGTCTAAATGTATTGAAAAAAATTTACTTAAATTTAGAGTAATTTTTTTTTAATTATATTAGTTGCTACAGCAACCAATATAATTGATTTTATGCTTTGAAAGCATATTTAACAAAAAGTATAGTTGCTACAGCAACAAAGGAGTTAATCATGAGTAAAATAGTTTTAGGTTCTAGCATTGTATTAGCACTGCTATTCGTAGGTTGTGGATTAAAAAGAGATTGTGACTTAAAAGACAAAAAATGTTTTAAAAATAAAAGTTTAAAAATAGAAGATAGAAATCAAACAAAGAAAAAAGCATATATAGGAGAATAATTATGAAAAAATTTATATTGATTTTAATGGTATTAGTTTCAAGTGCATTTGCAAAAGAAAGTTATGTAATAGATAATAACAATTCAAATGCTTATTTTAAATCTCAAGCAGATATGCTACTTTTTATAGATGATGAAATTATTGGTGTTAATTACAACTTAAGGGGAAAGTTAGACACGGAAGAAGGCATTGTAAAAGGTAAGATTTTTATTGATAGTAGTTCTTTTGATAGTGATAATGAAACAAGGAATTCACATATAAGTGAAATTTTAAACTATCAAAACTTCAATAACATCATTATTACAATTCAAGAAGAAGTAAAAATAGATAATAAACTATTTTTAAAAGGAAATCTCTTTGTTAATGGAGTAGATAAAAAAGTAACTATTCCAGTTAAAAAGAAACAAGAAAACAATAATATTATTTATACAGGAAAAATTATTGTTAAATATAGTGACTTTAATATTGAACCACCAACTGTTGCAGGGGGAGTTATAAAAAAAGCAAAAGATGAAATAGAAATTGGTGCAAGAATAGCATTTTTAAGGAGTAAATAATGGCTTATAAATTACATAAAGTATTTGCTTTTATATCATTTTTATCAATAACACTATTTTTTACTTCAACATTAATTGTTGAATTATTCTTTGGTTTTGAGCAAATTGCATTTGTTAAAGATAAAATAGTTTGTCCAGGACTTTTTATATTAGTTCCATCAATTATAATTACTGCAATTAGTGGAAATATTATTGCTAAAAAAAGTAAAAAAGTAGAATTAATAAAAGTTAAGAAAAAAAGAATGCCTATTATTGCTTTTAATGGTGTTGTAATATTAATACCTTGTGCAATTTATTTAAATATCTTAGCTTCAAGTGGAACTTTTGATACCGTATTCTATTCTGTTCAACTCTTAGAGCTATTTGCTGGTGCTACAAATATGACTTTGATGTTTATGAATATTAGAGATAGTAGAAAAGCATAATTAAAATCTAAAACTCTATATAAGTGTCATTTTATATAGAGTTTTTTATAAGTATTTAATTTTCAATCCTTTAAACATTATTCAAAATTTTTTTAAATGCCTTTTCTAATATTTCTATTTCTGTTTCATTTAATATTTCAAAAAATTTACCTTCTTCTGCCCTAAACTTAGGAATGCAGTCCTCTACAATTTCTGCTCCTGCTTCTGTAAGATAGATTAAAGAACTTCTCTTGTCTTCTGAGGATGCTTTTTTATAAATTAAATTTTTAAACTCTAGTTTTTTTACCACTTTACTCATTCCACCTGAAGTAAACAAAAGTCTTTCTGAAACTTCTTTTGCAGTTAGTCCATTATTAAAAACATGTAATGTAGCTAACATATCCATTTCAGCCCTTGTAAGACCATGTTCTTCATATATATGCTTCATAGAAGCTTGTATCATGTCATTAACTCTATTCATTGGTAAGCCTATAATCGGAGTTCTTTCATTAATCTGTTTTTTTTCTATTTCACTAAGAAATGTATCTAAAAATTTATTTTCCATAAGAAACTTTAACATAATAATATTAAATTCTTTCAAAACTAACTTCTTAGTAAGCTAATTATAAGTTAATAGATGTTACATTTTCACAAATAAAGCTTCCTAGGAAGTCAAACTTAAGGATTCTAAATGTATAAAAAAATGATTACAATACTTTTCTTTCCAATTTTTCTTTTTTCAGAAAACTTAGATGAGTTAATAAATATATCAATAAAAAATAGACTCATAGATTCTTCAGTCCAAAATCTAAACTCTATTGAAGAAAACTATAATAGCACAAAAAAAGCCTATTTACCTAGCTTAAGTATAAATGGAAGATATTCAAATGTAAGCGAAGAGACAATTTCTAATCCTAAAAATTCTATCTCTGCATCTGCTTCAATTTCATATAATGCTTATGATGGAGGAAAGAAAGATTTAATTTATAAATCTTTTGAGACACAAATTGGAAGTTCTAAAGAAAGTATAATTTATCAAAAAAATCAAATTTCCTTGGAAGTTACTTCTTATTATTATAATTATCTATCATATCTTGCTAAAAAAGATGCAAAACAAAAAGAAATTGAACAGTTAAACGCTCAATATGTAAGATTAGAAAGATTTTTAGATGCAGGAGTAACTACTGTTGATGAACTTGACAAAATTGTTTCAAGAGTTGAAAGTGCAAATGTTGAATTGCACGAAATTGAATTAAACCTACAAACAATTATTCACAATCTAGAATATATTTTAGGGAAAAGCGTTCTTATTGCTAATGGTTCAAAAATCAAATTAGTAAAGGATGAAAAAAATATTAGAGCTGATATTAAAGCTTTAGAGCTTAATATGCAAAATAAATTAATATTGGCAAAACAAGAAAAAACGGCAATAAATCCAAATGTAACCTTAGATAATACATATACATATTATGAAAACATGTATGACAATGATAATTATGATAGTAATTTAGACAATCAAAATGTTTTAAGTTTAAATGTTTCTTGGAAAGTTTTTGATTTTGACTCTACTAAAAAAGCTTATGAGTCAGCTTATAAATCATATCTTAGTTCAAAATCAACATATGAATATGAAAAAAATAGAGCTGAAGTTGATTTAAAACTAGCACATAAGTCATATGACATTGCAAAGCTAAAAATTAAATCAGCAGAAGCTGGATTAAAAGCTGCAACTAGTACATATGATTTTACTTTAAAAAAATATGAAAATGGAATAGTAGATAATGTAACTTTCTTAGAAGCATTAAGTGAAAAATATGATGCCATTTCTTTATTAGAAAGTGCAAAATACGATTTAGAAGTAAAAAAAGCAAATGTTGTTTTTTATAGTGGTAAAAATTTATGGGAGTATGTAAAATGAGAAAATTAATATTAGTAGCCTTGGCACTTATTTTAAATTTAGAAGCAAAAGAGATTTATGCAACATTTGATGTAAAGGCAACAAAAAGTGCAAACTTAGCTTTTGATAATAGTGGTATTGTAAAGGAAGTGTTAGTTGATATTGGAAGTGTTGTAAAAAAAGGTCAAAAACTTTCAAGTTTAGAAAATGAAGATGTAAAAGCAAGACTTAGTGTAAATCAAGTAGCTTTAAAGTACAAACTTGCTGATTATAAAAGACAAAAGAAAATTAGAAATATTATTGATAAAGAGAAGTTTGGTAACTATGAATATGCGTATAAAAATGCAAATGCAGAGGTAATTTATCAAAAAGCTGTATTAGATAAAACTTATTTAAATGCACCTTTTGATGGCATTATTATCTCAAAAGATGTAGAGGTTGGAGATATGGTATCTCAACAGTCTTCTAAAACTCTTTTTCAAATTGAATCATTATCAAATGTAAAATTAGTTTTAAAGTTTGATTCAAAATATTGGAATGATGTAAAGGTTGGTCAAATATTTAAATATCAACTTGATGGTGATAGTAAAAAATATGAAGAGAAAATTTCTAAAGTTTACCCTTCAATTGATTCAGATTCTAGAACATTAAGTGCTGAAGTTCTAACAAAAAACATCCCTACAGGTCTTTTTGGTACGGGTTTTATTATAACGGAGTAAAAGATGTATCAATTTGCATTAAATAGACCCATAACTGTGTTAATGGGTGTTTTAACATTTATTGTTTTTGGAATTATGTCGTATAGAACAATGCCCGTAAATCTTTTTCCTAATATTGATTTTCCAATTGTTACTATTCAAACAACGTATAAAGGAGCAGATGCTTTAACTGTTGAATCAAAAGTTACAGATTTAATAGAAGAATCTGTAAGTGGTATTGATGGTATTGAGCAAATTACTTCTAGTAGTTTTGAAGGATTTAGTACTGTAGCTATTACCTTTGAACTTGAACGTGATATTGCTGAAGCATCTAATGATGTAAGGGATAAGATTGGTACTATAGATTTACCTCAAGGTGTAGATAATCCTATAGTTTCAAAAGTAAGTGCTAGTGGAAGTGTTATAAATCTTTTTATTTCAGATAAAGCAGGTGACACACAAAAACTGATGTTACTTGCCGATGAAAAGATGAAACCAAAACTTCAAAGAGTAAGAAATGTTGGTGATGTTGATATTATTGGTTTTCAAGATAGAGAGATTAGAATTTTTGTAAATCCTGATTTATTAAATAAATATGATATTAGTGCATTAGAACTTCAAAATACTATTACAAATGAAAACTATAGAGCAAGTGCCGGAAAAGTAATTAATGATAAACAAGAAGTGATTATTAAATCTCGTGGTGATGCTCTTAAAATTTCAGAACTTAAAAATATAAATATTAAAGAAGGTGTAAAGCTTAGTGATATTGCAACAGTTTTTGATGGACTTAGTGATGAAGATAGTTTTTCAGAACTTAATGGTTTAAAAGGTGTAATGCTTACCGTTGAAAAAATTTCTGGAACAAATGCTTTAGATATTATTGATGGGGTTAAAGACATTTTTCCAGAACTTGAAAGCCTTGCAGGTGAAAATTATAAATTAAAACTTATTCAAGATGAGAGTAAGAAAATATTAGTAAGTTTAAATCAAGTGAAATTTGACCTTGTATTTGGAGCTCTTTTAGCAGTAGTTATTGTCTTTTTATTTTTACGAAATGTAACAGCAACTATTCTTTCAGCTTTTGCAGTACCTATTTCTATTATAGGTACTTTTGCTGTGATGGATTACTTAGGATATGACTTAAATAAACTATCTCTTATTGGACTAACTCTTGCTATTGGTATATTTATAGATGATGCAATTGTTGTTATTGAAAATATTATGAAAAAGATGGAAGAAGGACTACCTAGGTTTGAAGCCACATTAGTTGGTACAAAAGAGATTGCTTTTTCAGTTTTAGGAATTTCTGCAATGCTTTTAGCTGTATTTATTCCTATTGCTTTTATGGATGGTTTAGTTGGAAAGTTCTTTAACTCTTTTGCAATGACTGTTGCTTGTGGTGTTGTTATTTCATATTTTGTAGCAATTATGTTTATACCTGCTTTTGGTTCTAGAATGCTTAGTCATAAAGAGAGTAAGTTCTTTTATGCAACTGAACCAATTTTTCAAAAATTAGATAGAGGGTATGTTTTTATTTTAAGGTATCTTGTTAAATTTAAGTATCTTACAATTTTATCTGTTGTTGGATTCCTTTTTCTAGGAATTATGGCTTCAAAAAATGTAGGTATGGACTTTTTACCTATTGAAGATACGAGTGAATACCAAATATTAATAAAAGGTGATATTGGAATTTCTTTAGATGAAATGAAAAGAAAAGTAGCTCCAATTGTTGAAGTGGTAAATAAAGAGGAAAATACAGTAGATAGCGTATTATCTATTGGTTATACAGACTCTAAAGAGTCTCATAAAGCGAAGATTTATGTAAGAATAAAACCTTTAAAAGAGAGAACTGTTAATCAGTCTTCTATTATTAAAAAGCTAAGAAAAGAGTTTTCATCTATAAAAGATATGATTATTACTATTGAACCAGTACCTGCCATATCAACAGGAGAAAGTAATGCTAATGTTCAAGTTGTAGTAAAAGGTGATACTTTAGAAGGATTAAATAAAACATCTAAAGATATTAAGGCACTTCTAAAAACTATTGATGGAACAGTTGACATAGATAGTGACTTTGATGATAATAAACCAGAATATAAGATTACTATTTTAAGAGAGAACGCAAAACAAAAAGGTGTAACAACACAACAAATTGCAAGCCTTTTATCGGCAGCTTTTTCAAGTGATATTAGCATTAGTACCTTTGAAGATAGAGGTAAACAATATGATGTAACAATAAGACTTGAAGATTCTTCAAGAAGAGACTTGAATGATATTAAAAAGATTTATGTAAGAGCTATAAATGGGGATTTAGTATCTCTTGATGGTTTAGTAAATATTGAAAAACAAGTAGGCGTTGCAACTGTAAATAGGTTTGATAGAGAAAGAAAAGTTATGGTAACAGCATATAAAACTGAAGATGTTGCCTTAGATTCAATAGTTGCTAAACTTGATGAGAAACTGCCTGAGATTTTACCTCCTGGATATACATATAGGTATACAGGTGAAATTGAAAGAATGCAAGATACTATGGTAAGCTTTGGTGCAGCTATAACTTTAGCAGTAATTTTAATCTACCTTATTTTAGCTGCACTTTATGAATCAGTTATTCAACCTATTATTATAATGGTTTCAATGCCATTATCTATTGTAGGTGTTCTTATGGCTTTAGGTTTAACAGGAATGAATTTTTCTTTATACGTAATGATTGGAATGATTTTACTTCTTGGAATGGTTGGTAAAAATGCGGTATTGGTTGTAGATTTTGCAAATCAAGCAATTAAAGATGGTAAAAAAGTTGAAGAAGCTCTTTTAGAAGCAGGAGAAAAAAGACTAAGACCAATTTTAATGACAACTTTTGCAATGATAGGAGCGATGCTTCCTCTAGCACTAGGAACTGGAGCAGGACATGAAAGTAATGCCCCAATGTCAATAGCTGTTATTGGTGGACTTATAAGTTCAACAATACTTACATTATTGGTTGTTCCAGCAATTTATAGAATTTTATATCCAGTTGATGCTTGGCTTAGAAAATTTTATGAGAAAGAGCAAATTGTATAAAAAATTTGGTGTATTAAGCTAGATACTTAATATTAAAAAAAAAGGAGAAGATATGCATAAGATGATAGTTTACTTTCTATTAGTAATAGCTTGTGTGTCAAATAGTATTGCACATAATGGTGGAAATATTGAAAAAAGGGTAGTCTCTTGGAAGTCAACAGAACTTGCAAAGGGCATTTATATGCTTGAAGGAAAAGCTGGTAACCCTGGTGCTAATTTAGGATTATTAGTTGGTAAGGATGGAGTTATTCTTATTGATAATGGTTTACCAAAAGTGATTGAAATGACAATGAAAACAATTGGAAAAATAGCAGGAGGAGATGTTAGCTTTGTTATTAATACACATGGACATTTAGATCATACAGGAGGGAACCCTGCCTATGCAAAAAAAAATGTAACGATAGTAGCTCATGACAATACACGTAAAGAGTTGCAATCTAATAAAGAGTTTAACCAAATAGGCTTACCTAATATAACATTTAATGATGAAATTACATTTTATTTAAATGGACAAACAGTAAATGCATTTTATATCCAACCAGCGCATACTAATAATGATGTAGTCATATATTTTAAAGATGCAAATATAATTCATGCTGGTGATATGTTCTTTAATAAAAAATTTCCATTTATCGATTTAGATAGAGGTGGCGATATTGATGGTTTTATTGCTGGACAAAAGAAAATCATTGAGTTAATAAATAAAGATACAAAAATTATTCCAGGACATGGTTTACTTGCAAATAAAAAAGATTTACAAACAGCAGTAAATATGCTTATTGATGCTAAAAAGCGTGTGAAAGATTTAGTTGATAAAGGTATGTCAAAAGAAGAAGTGCTTACAATAAATCCACTAGCAACTTATGAAAAATGGAGTTGGAATCATATTAGTACAAAAAAAATGACTGAAATTCTTTATCGAGCATTAACTACAAAAAAAGAACAAACAAAAAATTAATAATCAGGTATTAAAAAAACTCTTAATACCTGACTTTATACAAGGAGTTTAAATGAGTAATATTGTTAAAAAAGAAAAAAGAATTGATATAATGAATATTGCTTCTGAACTTTTTTATTCTAATGGTGTTGCCGAAACAACAATTTCAGCAATAACTTATAAAGCAAATATTGGAAAAGGTACCTTTTATGAATATTTTAAAAATAAAGATGATGTAATTAATGAATATATTAAAGCCTATTTTGAGAAAGTTTTTATTGAAATTAATAAAAAAATTGATACTTATAAAACATATAAAGAAAAGATACTTTTTATAACAGAATTTTTTCTTATATCTAAAATTAAAGATAAAAAATTCATATTTTTATATATAGAATTTTTACGAACAGATTATATTAAAAAAGAGAAACATTCTTCACTATATCAATTACTAAATAATTATCAAAAAATAATAGAAAAATATTTAAAACTAGGAATTGAAAAAAAAGAGTTTATAAAATGCAATACAAAAGAGATCTCTTTTGAAATAATTACAAATATTTCAGGTAACTTAGTCCTATCATCAAGTTTTAGAATTAAAGGATATGAGTACTCAGAAGTCTTAAATATTATAAGAATATTAGATTCAATTAAATATTAATATCTTCTAATAAATAAAAATAATTAATTTCATAGGCTTTAATATTAATAAAAAGATGTAAAGTCAAATATCTAAATCCTTTTCTCCTGTCCAATCCGATAAAGAGCAAAATCATATTTAATAGGGTCATTCATATCAAACTTTTTTAACTTATAAGTTATCTCAATAGCAGACTTCAAGTCGTATGTTTTACGTTTTAAAAGTCCTAGTTTTTGAGATACTTTAAAAGTATGAGTATCAAGAGGAAGTATCAAGTCTTTTTTGTCAATTTCTCTCCAAAGTCCTAAATCAAGCTCATCATTTCTTACCATCCATCTTAGAAACATATTCCATCTTTTATATGGGGCAGTTCCTATCTCTTTTATATTTCCTTGTTTATCTCTTTTAAAAGGCTTTGATACTAAGAAAGTGAAACCTTTAGATTTATAATTTGCAACAGAATGTATTTTATTTATAACAGAATCTAAACCTTCTAAGACTGAATTCTCTTTTTTGTAGCCTTTTAGAAAAATATTGTTTAAACTATCTTCTTGTTTCATTTGTCTAAAAGTTTTAAATATTTTTTTTACATCTTCACTATTTTGAAACCTATAATAAAAGCCTTCAAGTTCTTTATCTATTTTTTCTTCACTTTCATCTAATAAAGAAAAATCTAAAGAGTCTAAAAACTTAACTATTAGTTTTGCATTTCCATAAGCAAATAAAGCACATAGAAGTATTGTGTATTCATCTTTATATCTACTTGCAACTAAAAGCGGGTCAGGTTTATCATATGAAAGTTCACAATTACTATTTCTACTGCTTACTTCTTTATCTAAAAGTGCTTTTATATCTTGCATAACCCTACCTAAAATTTTTGATTTGCTATAATAACAAGAAATAAAAAAAAAGAGTTTAAATGAATTACAACGAACTAAAAACTTTAATACAAGATTCAAGAACAACAAGAAGATTTAAAAAAGACGCAATTGTAAATTTTGAAGATTTAAAAGAGATACTAGATTTAGCAAGAATTACTTCAAGTGCAAAAAATATGCAACCTATTAAATATATCCTTGTGACAAATAAAGATAGTGTTGAAAGACTTACTCAAACAGCTAAATGGGCAGCCCATCTAAAAGATTGGGAACAAAAAGAAGATGAAAAACCTAGTGCTTTTATTTTGATGTTAAATGACCAAATGATTGATGGTTTCCCTATGTTTGATGCAGGAGCATCTTTTACTGCTATTAGTTTAGCTGCAAAGGCAAAAGGATTAGCAACATGTCCAATGGCATCAATAGATAAAGAACTGTGTAAAGAACTTTTTGTAATACCAGATTGTTATGATGTAATGATTGGAATCGCGGTAGGAGTTGGAGCTGAAAATATTAAGCTTGTAGATACTAAAAAGTTAGATACAAACTATTATAGACTTGAAGATGAAACTCATTGTGTTCCTAAAAGAACTTTAGAGCAAATTATAGTTGGAGAATATTAAATCTCTCCTTTTTCTATAAATTTTTCTATATCTTGTTCTATCTTTTCATATGCAATATTTGCATCTTCATAATATATTTTATTAAAACACTCTTCAACTATAGCTTCACTTGGCTCTAGATTATTTAGTATTGTATAGTCTGCATATTGTGTTAAAAAACTAACATCAATCACATACCCACTTGTACCAATAACTACGAGTAATCCACAGTCATCAAGTATTTTATGCATATTTTCATACATAGGTGCTGGTTCGCCAAAAAATACTATATTTGGTCTCATTTTTCCACCACATGATTTACAAGTAGAGTTTTTACTATCTTGTAAGTCATATTTTACATTAACTATTTCTTGGCAACTCATACATCTTAGTTCTTCTAAAAAACCATGTAAGTGAAGTACCTCATTACACTTTGCCTTTTCTAATAGATTATCTACATTTTGAGTAATTATCTCTACTTTCTTAGGGTACTTTTCTTTTAGTCTTGCACACATAAGGTGTGCATTATTTGGAATCTTATTTTCTATATCTTTTCGTCTAAGATTATAAAAGTTTACTGTAGCATCATAATTCCAATCTAAACACCCTGCACTACATATTTCATTTATATCATGATTTTCCCAAAGACCATTTTCATCTCTGAAAGTTGAAATACCACTACTTGCACTTAACCCAGCACCAGTTAAAATAACTACTTTTTCATCCATAGAATAATCCAAATATTTTCTGTTATAATACCATCTTTGAAAAAACATATACTTAAAAAAATCGGATAAATTCAATGCAAAATATTTTAATAACAGGATGTTCAACTGGTATTGGACTTCAAACAGCAAAAACACTTAAGAAAAATGGAATAAAAGTATACGCAAGTGCTAGAAAAGAAGAAGATGTACAAATGCTAAAAGAGCTAGGATTTAACACTTTTTTATTAGATGTTACAAAGCCTGAGCATATAAGTGAAGCCCTTGAACAAATCATAAAAAATGATGCCAAAATAGATGCAGTTTTTAACAACGCAGGTTTTGGACAACCAGGAGCACTAGAAGATATAAAAACAGATGTTTTAAGAGAACAATTTGAAACAAATGTTTTTGGATTACATGAACTTACACGTCAAGTTTTACCTATAATGAGAAAACAAGGTTATGGAAAAATCATTCAACACTCTTCAGTTTTAGGAATCATAAGTTTAAGATTTAGAGGTGCTTATAACGCTTCAAAATATGCAATAGAGGGCTTAGCAGATACACTAAGACTAGAACTAGCAAATACAAAAATTTCTATAAGCACAATAAATACAGGTCCAGTAACTTCAAAATTTAGAGATAATGCAGTTAAAAAATTTCAACAAAATGTTGACCAAGAAAATTCTGCATATAAAAAAGAGTATGATACACAATTAAATGCAAGACTAGAAAGCGATAAAGATAACACACCTTTCAATCTTCCAGCAACCTCAGTTGCAGATGTGATTCAAAATATCATGAATACAGATAATCCAAAACCAAGATATTATGTAACAAAAGCTACATATATCTTAGGATTTTTCAAACGAATTTTATCAACATCACTTTTAGATAAAATCTTACAAAAGATATAAAAAGAAGAATCTCTTCTTCTTTTTATAGTACTAACTAAGCTTTGATATAAGGCTTTCCATAAAATCTTATAACTAAGAATATAACAAGTAATCCAATAGGAAGTAAAACTGTTACAGGCACACCAAAGGCTGCAGGTAAATATCCACAAACAACAGCTACAATACCTACAAATATTGCATAGAATAACTGCGTAGAGATATGGTCCATATGATTACAAGATGAAGCCATAGATGATAAAATAGATGTATCAGATATAGGAGAACAATGATCCCCAAATATTGCACCAGTTAAAACTGCACCTACATTTAAAACAATATAGTTATGTAAATCTACACCTTCAAGTCCAGTATTAAGACCTACTGCATTTGCTAAAGGAATAGTAAGAGGCATCAAAATACCCATCGTTCCATATGAAGTACCAGTAGAAAATGAGATAATAGAACCAAGTATAAAAATTATCGTTGGTAAAATAAACTGAGGTGTACTATCAGAAAGCATTGTTACAAGATAATTTGCAGTACCTACTTCTTTCATAACTGCACTTAAAGACCAAGCTAAGATTAAAATCACAGCAGTTATAACTAAAGCTTTTACACCATAAACCCAAGTTTCAATAGCTTCATGTAGTGAAAAAATCTTTTGTTGTAATCCCATACCAATAGCAACTAAAGAAGCTAGCAAGGCAGCTTCAAATATCACAATAGAAGCATCAGCAGCACCAAAAGCTTCTCTAATAGCGTAAAATGAATAAGGGTCAGCATTTACTGCTTCTAAAACCTTTCCTTCTAATCCAGAAACTCCATTTATATAAAATCCAATAAATGCTACAACAATTAGAACCATGATAGGAACAATTGCATTATAAATAGAATATTTCATTCCATCTTTTGGCATCATAAAAGAGTTTTCTTGATTCATCAAAGTACTATCAGTTTTAGGATCTGTAACTTGTCCTTTATCATGAGCTCTTACAGCTGCTTTATGCATAGGACCAAACTCTCTTAACGTAAAAGCAGAAAAGAAAACAAAAGCTAACATCAAGATATTATAAAATCTATAAGGAAGTGTCTCTACAAAGATAGAAAAAGCATTTATCTCAGGTTGTCCTATAACAGTATAGGCATCTTTAATAAGTGATAACTCATATCCAACCCACGTAGAAATCAAAGCAAGTCCTGCAATAGGAGCAGCAGTAGCATCAATAATAAACGCTAGTTTTTCTCTTGCAATTTTTAACTTGTCAGTCACAGGTTTCATAATAGGACCAACAACTAATGAATTTGCATAATCATCAAAGAAGATAAAAAATCCCATAATCCAAGTATATAGCTGTGCAGACCTTTGACCTTTTGCTTTTGTTGCAAGTTTTTCTGCAATAGCTCTAGGACCACCCATTTTTGTAATAACTGCAATCATACCACCGATTGTTAAAACTTGAAGTACAATACCTGCATTCCAAGAATCAGCTAAAGAACCAACCATCTTTCCAGACATATCAATGAAAGCGTTGAAGAATGATGCAAAAATATTTGAACCACTAACATTTACCATAAAAGTACCTGTAAAAATACCCATAAATAATGAGAATACAACATTTCTTGTTATAAAAGCTAAAACAATAGCAACCAAAGGAGGAAGAAGTGTAAAAGCACCATAGGTAAGAGAGTTAGCTTTTGCATCAGCTGCAAATATTGCAATTGGAAGAACTGCAATCAGTAAAAAAGTTTTTAGAAACTTATTCAAAAAGAATCCTTTTTTTTAAATTAACCGAAAATTATACCATTAAGTCATTTAAAAATTGTAAAAAAGTTTCTTTTTTATTTCATTTAGTAGTAAAATAGTTATTAAGTTTGTTGTATCTCTTTTGAATTTGCTTTTTGTTGTAAGAAATCAGATATTTGCATAAGACAAAATGTAACTATAAAAATCATAAGACCAGGGAAAAATGTTACCCACCATGCTATATCGATAACATCTTTTCCATCACTAAGTAAACTACCCCATGACATTTCAGGAGGATTTATACCAAGTCCAAGAAAAGATAAACCAGATTCAGCTAAGATAGCACCACCTACTCCAAAAGTAAAAGAGATAAGAAAAATCGGTGCTAAAAGTGGAGCAAAATATTTAAATATGATTTTTGTTTTAGGAACATCACCTAGTTTTAAAATCTTTATATAAGGTCTGTTTCCTATTGCAAAACTTTCACTTCTAATAAGTCTTGCCATTCCCATCCAGCCTGTTATTGAAATCACTATAATTAGAACTAAAGATGACGCTTGTATATAAGAGACAAGAGCTAAAAGTAAAAAGAAAGTTGGAAAAGTCAAAAATAAATCAATCAAAATAGTAATACCCTTATCAATATTACCTTTAAAATAACCTGCATTTATACCAATAAAAAGTCCAATAAGTGACGATATACTAGCACTTAAAAGCCCAATTATAAGTGAAGTCTGACCACCTTGCAAAATTCTAGCTAAAATATCACGACCTAATCTATCAGTACCAAACAGATGCTCTAAAGATGGAGCAGTCAAAATAAGATTTGGGTTAAGTTCATATGGTGAAACTGTATAAAAAAATGGCATCAAAAATACTAAACTAATCAGCGAAAAAAGTATTATCGAGGCAATTTTAATCATAAATAAGCTTTCTTATTCTTCTGAATAGTTAAAATAAGATAATGAACTCTTACCAAATTTCTTTGTTTTATTTAAAGAAAATTTTCCTAGAACTTCAGGAATTTCAAGAGTTGAAACATGCTCTATAATCAATAAATAAATATTGTCATTCTCGATATTTCTTACCATATCAAATGATTTTTCATAAATCTCATCCATTCCTTCTCTATAATCAAAAGGTGGGTCTATATATACTATCAACTCATCTTTAGAGTTTTTTAGATTATCTAAAATTGAAGGTGTTTGAACAAAGGTGTCACCTAACATAGTTTGACATTTATTTGGCTCAACTGCACTACAGTTTTTTGTTAATATTTTATATGAATTTCTATCAAGTTCTACAAAATAAGCTCTTTTTGCATCACGACTAACAGCTTCAAGTCCTATACTACCACTCCCTGCAAAAGCTTCTATAAATACTTTATCTATAATATCAAATTGTAAAACGTTAAAAAGTGATTCTTTAAGTCTTGACTTTGAACTTCTTGTTACATCTAAAGAAGGAAGTTCTAAAACTTTTCCTTTATATTTCCCTGCAATTATTTTTGTAGTTGGTTTATTAATTTTCATAATTCTCTTAATTGTATAAATTTTCACGTATTATAGTTAAAAATTGTTGAGAATTTAATTTTTGTAGACAATATGAGTTTTAAGAAAATAGTATTGTTAGATATTGCTATTAATATAGTATTAATATAAAGTTTATTTTTGGTAATTATCAGCCTTTATAATTTCAATAAAAAAGGTTTACCATGACAACAAATAAAAAAAGAGAAATTGCGACATCATTTACAACCCTCACATTCTTAGTAATAGCTATAAGCGGAGTTATGATGTTTTTCCATATATCTGGAATGCAAGTAAAAGCTTTACACAATATTTTAGGACTAGTATTCGTTGTAGCAGGAATATTTCACGTAATTGTAAATTGGAAAAGTATGAAAAACTATTTTTCAAAAAAAGTCTTTATTTCTGCAACAATAGCTATATCAATTGTAAGTGCTGCATTAATTTATGCAAGTTCAAACCAAGGGGAAAATCCAAAAATGCTTATCATGCAAGGTATGATTAATACTCCGGTTAAAAACTCTTTTCAAGTATTAAATGTAAAATATGAAGATGCAATAAAAAAACTAGAATCTAAAAATATAAGGGTACTAGATAGTAAAAGTATTAATGATATTGCAAAAGCTAATCAAACTAGTCCATATAAGATAGTAAAAATCATTACAAGTAAATAAAAAACTTAAAAATATCTATTTATTAAGAATTTGTAATCTAAGTAAAACTTTTATTTGGTAAACTAATGCAAAATAAACTAAAGGTTATATTTGCCAAGAAAACAACTAAAAAAAGTTTTACCAACACATGAAAATATAAAAGAACAAAGATTTTTAAAAATATTTGGAAGTTTTTTACACAAAAGAGAAATATGGAGTCTTTCTAGAAAAAGAGTAGTAACAGGTGTTCTTATAGGTATTTTTGTTGCCGCACTACCCATGCCACTACAGATGATACTAGCAGCTTTCTTAGCTATACTATTTAATGCAAACTTGCCTATAAGTTTTATACTTATTTTTATAAGTAATCCAATTACTATGCCACCACTTTTTTATTTAGAATATCAAATAGGAAAACTAATTATCAAACCTGAAAATCCTATAGAATTCAACTTTGAATCTATGTATGACAATTTTGGAGATATAGCTTTATCTCTTTGGACAGGAGCGCTAGTTATTGGTGTTTTTGCAAGTGTAACTTGTGCAATAATAGTAAACTTTTTATGGATTTATATAGTTAAAAAAAATAGAAAAGAGAGTCAAATAAATTAATTAAAAAAAAGTAAAAGAAAAATGAAGCTTTCGCTTCACTTTTTCTTATCTTGCGTAAGATTGAGCTCTTAACTCACGTATAACATTAACTTTGATTTCACCAGGATATTGAACTTTCTTTTCAATATCTTGTGCAATCTCAGTTGCAAGTAATACTGCTTCATCATCATTTACTAACTCAGCTTTTACGATTACTCTTACTTCACGTCCTGCATTAATTGCAAATGCGTTGATAACACCAGTTTTAGATGTAGAAATATTTTCAACTTCTTCAACTCTTTTTAGGAAGCTTTCTAGCACTTCTCTTCTAGCTCCTGGTCTTGCTGCACTTAATGCATCAGCAGCACATACAGCAGATGATTCTACATTTATTGGTTCTTCATGTCCATGATGTGCATAAATACCATTTATAACCGTATCTGGTTCATCATATCTTCTACAGATTTCAGCGCCAAGGTGTACATGTGAACCTGGCATATCGTGAGTAAGTGCTTTCCCAATATCATGTAATAATCCAGCACGTCTAGCTAAAATTGCATCTCCACCCATTTGTGCTGCTAATAAACCAGCTAAATGGGCAACTTCTAATGTATGAGCTAAAGCATTTTGCCCATAAGAAGCTCTATATCTTAATCTTCCAACTAATTTAGTAAGTTCTGGATGCATAGATTTAATTCCAAGTTCTAGAACTACATCTTCACCCTCTTTTAACATATTTTTATCAAATTCTGTTTTTACTTTATTATAAATCTCTTCGATTCTAGCTGGTTGAATTCTTCCATCTTCAAGAAGTGCTTGAATTGTTTTAGTAGCAATTGCTCTTCTATATAAATTAAAAGATGAAATTGTAATTGTATTTGGAGTATCATCAATAATAATATCAACACCTAATAACATTTCAAGAGCTTTAATATTTCGCCCTTCTTTACCAATAATTTTACCTTTAGTTTCTTCATCATTGATTGGTAAATTATTGATAAGTCTTTCAGCCGCAAATTCTCCTGCATATCTAGTAACTGCGTGAGATAACATATTGTTAATCTCATCCTTACTTTCTTGCTCTGCAACTTTATATTTTTTTCTAAAGATTGAAGCAATTGTAGCTCTTGAATCTTCTTTTACTTTTTCTAGCATTAATTCTCTTGCTTCATCAGTAGTTAAACCAGAAGCATTTTCTAATACTTTAATTGCTTTTGCAATTTTTTCATCATATGTTTTTTGTTGTCTTTTTAGACCCTCTTTAATTGTTGTTATTTTTTCATTTTTTTCAACAATTTCTGTTTTTTGTTCTTTGATTATTCTTAATTCTGACTCTAGGTGATGATTAAGTTCCTTCTCTTTCTTCTCAATTTTAGAAAGCATATCATCATATTCTCGTCTTGCAGCCTTAAACTCTCTGTCATAATCCCTTTTGGCTTTAATTTGCGCATCTTTTAAAACAACTTCGGCTTCATGCTCAATAACTTTCGCTTTGGCTTTAGCTTGTTCTATGTAGATATCAAATTTGGCTTTATTGATTTTTTTTACTACGAAGATTGTAACTGCAATACTTACTAATGCAACAACAACTCCTACTATTACTAATTCCATATTTAAAACCTTAACTTGTAATTATGTAATCGGCTTGAATATCGTATTGATTAGTTAGGGTTTCTTTTGTTTTGCAAAGTGTTAATTGAGTAAAAACAACAGTTGGTTTATAATTTAACCGGTAAAAAAATCTATCATACATTCCTCGACCAAAACCAATTCTCTTGCACTCTCCATCAATCCCTACTACTGGAACTATTGCAAGATCAATATTTTTATGTATGCAAAAAGAGTTTCTAGGCTCTTTTATACCAAATCTTTTGGTTTTTAAAGGTAATCTATACTTTACTAATTTAAAACTGTCCTCAACCATAAAAGGAACATAAACATTTTTACGTTCTCTTCTTAAGTTATTTATCAAAGGAAGCACATCAACTTCCATACCCATAGGAATATATAACAAAATATTTTTTGCTTTATATCTATCTATAAATCTTTTTAATTTTTTTACTGTTTTTTTATCTTTGTATAACTTTGAAAAACGGCTTGAAAACTCTAATCTTTTAATACACGATTTTCTAAAATCACTCTTGTGATTTTCTTCCATATTTAAGCCTTACTAGGGTAAAATTCTTACCTTAAAATTATTTTACCAATAAGGAAATGAAATGCAGTTTAAAAAGATAGCATTTTTTGTAATTTCTGCAACTATACTATTTACGGGATGTGATTCTAAAAAAGAAGAAGAACAAGAAGTAAAAAAAGAAGTTGTAAAAAAAGAGCAAACAAAATTTAAATTAACTACTACAAACAATGCCATTATAGATTTAGAAAAAACTAAAGATGGAATTATATTTAAAGGATTAGAAGGAAAAGTTGTATTACTAAACTTTTGGGCAACATGGTGTCCTCCTTGTAGAGCAGAAATTCCTCATCTTAATAATTTAAAAAATAAATATAAAGATACTTTTGAAATAGTTTCACTAGCTATGGGTGAAAAAGACGGTAATATGACTTCTGTTGAAAAAATGAATAACTTTATAGAAGAGTATAAAATCAATTATCCTATTGCAAATACAAAAGAAAACTTTTTAGTTTCAAAAGCTATGGGCGAAATAAAAAGTATTCCTACAATGTTTATAATTAACCCTATGGGAAAAATTGTTCAGAAATATGTTGGTGTAGTTCCTCAAGAGATGATGGAACTTGATATAAACAGAGCTTTAGGGAAATAAATATATGTTTAGTTTTTTTAAAAAGAAAGAAGAAGAAAATTTAAAAGAAAAAGTAGAAGAAGTCCAAGAAAAACAAATTCTTGAAGAAAAAATAGAAGAAACTACTCCTGATGATATAAATAAAGAGGAAGAAAAAGAAAAAGCTACTGAAAAAGAGATTGAACCAGTAGAGAAAGTTCAAGAAGTAACACAAGAAGAGAAAAAAAGTTTTTTCTCTAGAGCACTATCAAAAACTTTTGACAATATTAAATCAGTTGTTCCTCAAAGAAAAGAAAAAATCGCATTTGATGATATAGAAGAACTTTTGATAGAAGCAGATATGGAATATGAAATCATCGAAAAAGCGATGGATGGACTTCCAGAAGAAATTACAAGAAAACAATTAAGACATAGACTTGTTATGCTTTTTGAACATGCACCGGATGTTGACCTTTCAAATTTACCAAAACCATTTGTAAGACTTATTATTGGTGTAAATGGAGCTGGTAAAACTACAACTATTGCAAAACTTGCAAATAAAACAAAAAAAGAAGGTCATTCAGTTATCTTAGGAGCCGGAGATACATTTAGAGCTGCAGCAATTGAACAACTTGCAACTTGGGCAGGGAAACTTGATGTCCCAATTATTAAAACAAAACAAGGACATGATGCAAGTGCAGTTGCATATGATACTATTTCATCAGCAGTGGCAAAAAACATTGACAATGTTATCATTGACACAGCAGGACGTCTTCAAACACAAACAAACTTAAGTAATGAGCTTAAAAAGATTGTAAAAGTATGTGGAAAAGCGATGGATGGAGCACCTCATCAAAAACTTATGATTTTAGATGGAACACAAGGTAATACTGCAATTGCACAAGCTAAAGCATTTAATGAAATGGTTGGAGTTGATGGGATTATTGTTACAAAACTTGATGGAACTGCAAAAGGTGGAGCGCTATTCTCTATTTCTAACCAACTTGAACTTCCAATCTTTTTTGTAGGTATTGGAGAGAAACAAGATGATTTAGTTGAATTTAGTCCAGATGATTTTGTTGATTCTTTATTAGATCAAATTTATACAGAAGAAAATTAAAATAGTAAGCAATAGCTTACTATTTAAAAAATAAAACTAATTTAAACAACTCTCTAAAATATAATTAATTTTCACTATTATATATTAATTTATATACAAAGGTAAACTATGAATATAGATATATTATTAACTTTTGCAACAATCTCTTTACTTTTAGTTATTTCTCCAGGACCAAATGGTGTACTTATTCTAAAAACTGTTCCTCTTCATGGTAAAAAGAGTGCTATGAACAATGTTTTAGGAATATTCACAGCAACTTATTTACATGGAATATTATCCTTTTTTGGACTCTCTGCTATTATTCTAAGTTCTGCTGAACTTTTTATGGTTATCAAAATATTGGGTGCACTATATTTACTATTTTTAGGAATCAAATCATTTTATTCAATTATAAAAAAAGATGAAGAAGTAAAAGAAGTTTTACAAGAAAAAATAAAAAAAGAGAAAAAAAGAAGTCATGCCTTATCTTTCATGGAAGGTTTTTTAACACAGATATTAAATCCAAAAGTCTCAATGTTTTATCTAGCTGCCTTTCCTCAATTAATAGATTTTAAAAATGCAGTATTTATGGATATATTTTTATTAACTTCAATTCATGCAATGACAATGTTAGTATGGTTTACACTATTTATTCTTTTACTAGGAAAATCTTCAAAAGCGTTTGAATCAAAAATAGTTAAGAATCTTGTTCAGGGTCTAACAGGAACTGTATTTTTATATTTTAGTTATAAAATATTAAATGTAGAGACTTCAAAATAGTCTCTACAAATCTTTATGAAAGAAAAGAACCAATCTTTCTAAAATAGCTCTCTATGTTTTCAAAAGAGTGATTTCCACCCTCTTCTATTACTAATTCTGAATTTGGTAACTTTTCAACTGCGTCGTTATAATCCAAAACTTCATCATCAGTTTGTAAAAGAGTGATAAAATTTTCTTGATTTAAAACTTCTTGAACTTCTAAACCTTTTAAAGCTTGTATATGCTCAGCTGTAACCTCAAACGATGACATATCATAATAGTTCATTGCCATACCAATTTTATCTAAGGTCTTATATGGATATATGGCTGGATTTATCAAAACTGCTTTTAAATTATATTTAGAAGCTAAATAAATAGAGTAATAACCACCTAAAGAAGAACCAACTAATCCTACTTTTTCATCTTTCTCAAGTAACATTTCAATAATTTGTTCTAAAGTATCAATAGCTAAATTTGGTACATAAGATAAGGAAGGAGCTATTACTTCATCTTCAAAATATTCCCTAAAAAGTGAAGCTTTTCCACCATGTCCACTACTTCCAAAACCATGAATATATAAAATCATTTTCATTCCTAAATTAAATATATGGAATTATATCTGTTTTAATCTATAAGTATTTTATAAAAAAGATAATACTTTATTGTAATTTGGTTCATAAGATGTATCTGAAACTTGTTCTGTATATGTTATTTTTCCTTTTTTATCAATTAAAACAATAGCTCTTGATAAAAGTCCAGTTAATAATCCAGTAGTAAATGTCACACCGTAATCTTTTCCAAATGATGAACGAAAAGATGAACCAACCAAAACATTTTCAATACCTTCAGCTCCACAAAAACGACCTAATGCAAAAGGTAAATCTGCAGAAACACAAACAACTACAACATCTTCAAAAGAAGCAGCTTTTTTATTAAACTCTCTAACTGAAGCATCACAAGTAGGGGTGTCTATAGAAGGAAAGATATTAAGTATTATTTGTTTATTTTTCAAATCTTGAAGAGAGAATTCGTTTAAATCAGTCTTTATTAAAATAAAACTTGGTGCAATCTCTCCTATTTTTTGCAAATTTCCTATAGTTTCAACTTGTTGACCTTTCCGAATTACAGTCGCCATAAGTATCCTTTTTTCAAATTATATTAAGTTAGCATTAGAAAATAATTAATCATAAAATTTATTTTAAATTTTATTTACCTGTGCAACAATTTTTATTTTCTCATCAAAAGGTAGCTTTGAAGCTTCATATACAGTTCTTGCGGACCTTTTATCTTCTTCAGTAAAGTTCCTTTAAGATATTCTCCATTTTCATTCACAGAGAATTGTCCGCTTACAAAACAGATATTGTTAGCTACTACTGCATGGCTTATTGGATTCCTCTATTTAGGTAAGCCTTCAGCCTCTTTTATAAATTTTCTTTGATTCATTTGATACTCCTTTTAATAAAGATTTATTAAAAACAAAACAAGTATAACTAATTTTTTTTTATTAATTTTTTTTTACTTCATCCATGTTAAAATTTAATAACTTCTAAAAGGAGTCTATCATGTATTTTAAAAAACTTATATCTATACTATTTACTCTAGTATTAACTTTTACAACAATCAATGCAGCAGATAAAAAAATAGGAAACTTTATAGGTGGTAAAGATACTACCATGCCTTCTTGGTTTATAAATAGCTTTCTTGACTTTTCAGAAGATATTGAAGATTTATCTTCCCAAAACAAACGATTTATTTTATTTGCACATCAAGATAGTTGTCCTTATTGTCATCTATTTGTTACAAAAAATTTAAGTGATAAAAAAACAAAAGAAAAACTAAGTAAGTACTTTGGAATAACAGATATAAATATATTTGGGAATAGAGAAGTAGTTACAACAAAGGGAAATGAATATACAGAAAAAGAGTTTGCATTAAAAGAAAAAATACAGTTTACTCCAACTCTGATATTTTTTGATGAAGAAGGTAAACAAATTCTAAGACTAAATGGTTATATAAACACAGAGAAGTTTAATCTTGCTCTTGATTATATAAAAGATAAAAAAGAAAACACTCTAACATATAAAGAATATTTAACTCAAAATAATGAAGATAAACAAGCCTCTTCAAAATTGATAGAAGAATCTGATTTATTTAAAAAATCAAAAAACTTTATGAGAACCAAAGATTCTAAAAAAATGGCAATATTTTTTGAATCAAAAAATTGTAAAGATTGTGAAATGCTACATAACAAACTTTTAAAAGATGAAACTACAAGAAATCTTTTAAAGAAAATAGATCTCTTTCAAGTTGACATGAACTCTTCAAAATCAATAGTTAACCCACAAAAAATTATCACAAAAATAAAAGACTGGACAAAAGAATTAAATATTGTAAACACTCCTACTATTATATTTTTTGATGAAAAAGCAAATGAAATTATGAGAATAGAAGCTATCTTTAAAAACTTTCATTTCCAATCCATAGTAGATTATGTAGTAAGTAATGAATATAAAAAAGAAAAAGAGTTTCAAAGATATCTAACTAAAAGAGCAAATGCAATTAGAGAAAAAGGAATTGATGTTAATATTTGGGAATAACTAACTTTTATTTAAATATTCTCTTAAGGCTTTTCTAGATGCTTTATCAACTAGATTAAAAAGTTTATCGATATCATTTTTTAAAGATGATTTTTTATGTCCTTTTACTTTTTCAAAAGTACAATCTAATTTATCAGTTATCATATAAAACTTTTTATAAAGTTCATGGTTTTTAATCACCTTACCAGTAGATGAATGGTAATTATTTTTTTCTAATTTTTCTCTTCTATCTTTTAATCCTAAAATGTTTTGACAATCTGTATATACTACAATTGATTTATTTTTAATATTATCATCTTCTAAAGCCCATAATAAAGACTCTACTTCTAGTTTTGTTGAAGATGTATTTTCAAACTTTCTTGTATATATTTTATTTCTATTTAATTCTAAAGTTTCATTTTCTTCAACTATGAAATAAGCTCCAAAGCCTATCTTTCTTTGAGGATTAACACTTCCATCACAAAATAGTTTTATAGTTTTTTTCAAGATAATTCTTTAATATCAGGTATTTTTTTACTCATTTTTTCATAAGATTCATATTTAGTCTCTAAAAAATCCACTATACAATCTAAAGGCTCTACATAAAACTCCTCTATATCATATTCATTCTCTTGTATTTCAAAAGCTAATTTCTCAATAGGAGGATTAAACTGTGCATCAACACCTTCCTTATTTCCTCTTACATCAAATCTATACCATCCAAAATCTTTTAAATACACAGCATTTAATCCATGTAGACAATATATACCTTTTTCATATTCACTACAAGAAAGTCTTTGATAACAAAAAGCAGTAGGGATACCATTTGCACGTAAGAGTGCTGCAACTAAATGAGATTTAGAATAACACCAACCAACTTTCTGTTTTAATACATCGCTTGCTTTACAAGTACTTATATTAAGTTTGTAATCTCCCACATGACGTATCTCATCTCTTACATAGATAAATACATTTTTAGCAATTTCTTCATCCTTATTACAATCATCTGAAAGTTTTAAAGCTAATTCCTGAATTTCTATATTTGAAAAATCTATTATTTTTGTTTCTTTTAAATAGTTGTCTAACATTTTATCATCTTAACTTTTTTGTATCGTTGCAGTAAATACACCTGCACCAATTAATGCTCCACCACCAAATTGATTTAATCTTTTTTTTGCTTTATAAGTCTTTATCTTATGTTGTATTCTTCCTGCAAACATTGCAAAAGATGTAATAGTTATCAAAGTAATAACAGAAAATGAAATCATCAGTATTAAAAACTGTGGAATAACATTTGTTGTAGTATTAACAAATTGAGGGAAGAAAGCAACAAAGAAAACTACATTTTTTGGATTTAAAGCAGTTACTATCAATGAGGAACTAAACATCTTAGATTTTGAAGTATTCATTTCTTCAAATAGTTCTTCATCAACTTTTGGTTCTTCTTTAAAAGCTTTGATTCCTAAATAAATTAAATAAAGAACACCAAACCATTTTAAAATAGTATATAAAGTTGCAGAGGTAGCTAATATTGCACCAAGTCCAAGTAAAGATATAATCATTGCAATTAAATCACCAGACAAAACACCTAAGGCAAGAGGTGTTACTGATTTTTTGCCATGAGTTATAGCTTGGCCTACAACAAAAATTACAGTTGGACCAGGAATAATTGCAAAAATAAAAACAGTAGATACAAAGGCTAACCAAGTTTCAATTGACATAGAAATCTCCTTTTATAGTAATAAATTATAGTTACATTGAAATAAAAAGCTTGTAGAGGTATATCGTTATAAAACTTTTCTAATCTTTATTTAACTTTAACTCTTCTTTTTCTCTTTTTGTTAGTTTACTAACAACCAAGTTATATGATTTATCAATCATCTCTTTTAGAACATCTTCTTCCATACTTCCATCTAAAACAATAGTATTCCAATGTTTTTTGTTCATATGATATCCAGGAATCACACATTTATATATTTCTCTATATGCAATTGCATCATTAGGATCACATTTGAGATTTAATCTAATAACTTCTTTTTCAAATCCATATAGTGCAAACATTTTATTTTTTACTTTAAATACTGCTACATCATCACCAAAAGGAAACTCTTTTACAGAACAACTTTTCGAAAGAAGTATTTTTTCTAAATTTTTTTGATTCATTTTTACCTATTTTTAAGAACGTTTTTCTCCACAATTCCAACAAACAACAAACTGACCTTCATGTACTTCATTACATTTTGAACAAGTCCACGTATTTTTAGTATCATTTTTAATCTCAATAACTTTTTTTGCTTTTTCTAAATCTGATTCTTCTACAAGAATTTTAACACCTCTTGCAGCTTGCAGTTGTGGATGCATTCCCCCTGCATCATCTTTATCTATAATTGATTCAATATTTTCTTCATTTAAATGAGTTACTAATACTTGTGCTTCCATATCACTATATACAGTTTTAAGTTCTACAAACATGTTAATTCCTTAATAGATAAATATATAGCAGTTTATTTTACCTAATTTCTAAAAAAGAATCCTTCAAATATACGACAACTTTATTTTTTAAGCTTAGATCGTAATTCTTTTATTTCCGATTCAAGCATATTAATACGTTCTTGAACATCATCAACATCTAGAAATGCATCTACACGAGGTTTGTCTATTGTAAATATTCTATCTATATCATTTTCGGTTCCATTACCGACATTAACTGCAACTATAACACCAACTACTGCGGCAACTATGGGTATAGTTGCAGGAGAACTTCCTACACTCACTCCTACAGCAACTTGCATCACATCACCAGGTTGTCCATTAGATATATTCAATAATTCAGACTTAAGTTTCTCTTCAACAGAAGAATCTTCAATTTTTATCCCATGTTCATTAAGAACTTTTATTGGATCCTTTTTAAACTCCACATTTATTTCAGGATTTTTTAAAATTGAATCTACAACTTTACTAAATGCATCAAGATTTTCAACAAAAATCTTTTGTTTTTTTTCTTCTGGTAACATATTTTTTCTCCTAATTATATTTTAAATATTAATCAAAATTATTCTTTTGACAAACCAATATTTTTAGCAACACTAGATAACTCTAATAAGTTATCAATACAGTTCTTGTTCACACTTCTTAATGATTCCTTATTGAAATATGCTTGAACAACACCAGGCACTGCATATTGAATAAGTTCTTTACCTTGATCATTAATCTTCGAAAGACTAATAACTGGTAAAATAGCATCTGATACTTCCCATATTTCTTCAGGTGTTAATTGTACTCCTGCAAAGAAAGATGCTGGATTTTGGAAAAAACCATAATTATCATAAAATGATACATTTATTTTCCCTTGGTTAGCTGCATTTTGCCACAATCTAGAACCAGGAATCAGGTAAAACCATTGTAATATTATTCTCACACCATATTTAGTATATAAATTACAGGCAAAACGAACTGTTTTAAGTACATCTTCTTTTGTTTCCCAAGGAAGACCTAAAATAAAAGAAAAATCACAACAATCTGCAATTCCATATTTAAACATAATTTTTGCAGCTTCTTCAAGTTTTTTGCAAGTTGTTCCTTTTCCAATTTTTTTAAGTCCTTCATCATAACCACATTCCGCACCTACTAAAAATCTATGAGTATGAGGAACAAGAGATTCTACTAAACTTTCATCTGTCATATCATTTGCACGAGCATCAAAAATCAAAGGAATTTTTATATTATTTTTTGTTAAAAGTTTTGCAATACTTAATACTCTTTTTCTATTCGCTGTAAACTCATCATCAATTATTTGAATCGTACCATCTATAGTACTGCTTCTAAAAGCTCCTATTTCATAAATTCTATCAATAAATCTTTCAGGTGATATACCACGCCAAGAACGCCGATAATTAGTGCTACAAAAAGAACAATTACAAGGACAACCTCTGGAGGATTCAAGGCCTAAACCTTTGTAAACACCAACTTTTATTTCACTATAATCAGGAATTGGAAGTTCACACATTTCAGGAACACTAATAGCTGTATGTAAAGAAGTACGAATAATCTGTTTGTCAGATACATAACTTAAATTAGGTACTTTTTGTAACGAATTCTTTTTTTCTAAAGCATCTATTAACAATGGAAAAGACAACTCTCCTTCTCCGCGCAAAACAAAATCAACTGGAAAATTTGAGAGTATATAAATATCAAAAATAGTTGCATGAATTCCGCCAATAGCAATAAGTTTATCAGGAAAAGTATGACGAATAGAATAGATTATATCAACGGCTGTAGGCCAAGATAAACTAGTTGCAGAGATACCTATTAAATCAGACTCTTCTATATCCTTACGAAAAGTACTTAAACTTAAAGATCCTTGTGCAACTAAATCAATAATTGTTACATCATGGCCTTTTTTTCTAAGTATTGAAGCAAGTAAATAAAGACCGTATGGTGGACAAGATCGAATTTTATCCATTGAAAATGCAGTTAAAGTTCCTCCTGCATAATCCATTAAAAGAGTTGCAATAAGCGATATTTTCATAATAAAAGCCTTAAAAAGATATCTTTAATAAAGTTTAATTTCTAATACATTTATCTACACTGATTTTAAATAAAATTCAAATATACTAATTATAAATAAATAATTTATAAGATTAGTTGAAAGAGATAATTTCTATTTAATAATATAGATTTTTTAATCATAATGATTTTTTATTCTTTTTAGTAAATATTGAATAATGATACAATTACAAATAAGGATTTTCCATGATAAAAAAAGTTTTAATTATAATATTTATTTTATTCTTTTTTCTATTTTTTATTAATTCAATTAAAGAAAATGATGATAAAAAATTTAGATCTTTTGATAATGGGAAAGCTGTTTGGCATGACTAATTAACAAAAATGAATTAATTCATTTTTGCTAATTTTATAATCGTATTTAAAGATATTTTTAACTTTTCTAAAGACGCACCTTTAGGTACAGCTTTCTTTGCGCAATTATTTACTGCAACTGCATAATCTGTATATAAACGATTTGCTGGGTATTTTTTCTCATATGCATTTACTAGACTTAATTTATACATATCAACTTGTTTTTGCATCATACTAGCTTTAGAAGAATCCCCATTATTAAATTTAATTAATCCAGGAGTTACTATTTCTTCTTGAATATATTCATTATATCCCTTTAATCCCTCACGAATATTTTTAATATCCTCTGTAGAGTATTTAGCTGGTGCCTTATCAAGTTTCTTATCAATAAAATCTAATAAGCCTTGACAAGATTGCATATCATTTATAGAAGGTGCTGCTTGTAAAGGTATAGACAATAATAAGCCTAACGAAATTGTTAAAGTAACTTTTTTTAGTAACATATACACTCCAATATTAAATTAAGATTGTATAATAATAGCATACAAAAATATATTATTTATTTCATAAAAAAATTAATTGCATTTTGTCATATTTTTAATCTTCTTAATTTTTTTTCATTATAATTCCAATATAAATAAAACAGGAACTATTATGGCAAAGAAAAAAACATCCTTATTTGAGTGTCAACATTGTGGGGAACAAAGTACAAAATGGCTGGGAAAATGTCCGAACTGTGGCTCATGGGATTCTTTTATTGAATTAAATCAAGACCAACAAGAAGTACTAAAACAAACTTCAAAAGTCATAAATACAACTTCTAAAGCAACTCCAATCACACAAATAAAACAAGATGATGTTACAAGATTTTCTTCGCATAATGAAGAGTTTGATTTAGTATTAGGTGGAGGAATAGTTCCTGGTTCTTTAACACTTATTGGAGGAAGTCCAGGTGTTGGAAAATCAACTTTACTTTTAAAAGTTGCAGGAAGTATTGCTAAATCTGGAAAAAAAGTTTTATATGTATCAGGAGAAGAAAGTGCTGGACAAATAAAATTAAGAGCAAATAGACTTGATGCAAACAATGATGACTTATATTTGTTGAGTGAAATAAAGCTTGAAGAAATACAAGATGAGCTTCTTAGAAATGATTATGAAGTCGTAATTATAGATTCTATACAAACAATTTATTCTTCAAATTTAACTTCAGCCCCTGGTTCAGTTTCGCAAGTAAGAGAAATCACATTTGAACTTATGAGAAAAGCAAAAGAGTCTGATATAGCAATGTTTATTATTGGACATATTACAAAAGATGGTTCAATTGCAGGCCCAAGAGTTCTAGAGCACATGGTTGATACAGTTTTATATTTTGAAGGTGAATCATCAAAAGAACTTAGAATGCTTCGTGGTTTTAAAAATAGATTTGGTTCAACTTCTGAAATAGGTATTTTTGAAATGACAGGAGAAGGACTGATATCTGCAAAAGATATTGCATCAAAGTTTTTTGATAAATCAAAAGCTCAAGCAGGTTCAGCTTTAACAGTTGTTATGGAAGGAACCAGAGCCCTTATAATAGAAGTTCAAGCACTTGTAACTGAAAGTACTTATCCTAATCCAAAAAGATCTGCAACAGGATTTGATGGAAATAGATTAAATATGCTTTTAGCCCTTTTAGAAAAAAAGATTGATTTACCTCTAAACCATTATGATGTATTTATAAATGTAAGTGGTGGAATAAAAATTAAAGAAAGTTCAGCTGATTTAGCTGTTGTTGCTGCTATTATCTCTTCTTTTAGAGATAGACCTATTTCTAAAGAGTCTACATTTATAGGTGAAGTTTCATTAACGGGTGAAATTAAAGATGTTTTCTCTATGGATATGAGATTAAAAGAAGCCCAAGCGCAAGGTATTAAAAAAGCAGTAATTGCTCAAAAACCAAATTTAAAACTTGATTTAAAAACCTTTGCAGTTGATGAAGTACCTAAAATGATAGAACTATTTTAAAATAGTTCTATCCTCTAATAATTACTTACCAACTCTTTTATTAGCTCCAGACATTAGTCTCTCTTCTGTTACAACAGCTCTTGTATGAATACAAGTTCCAACAACTCCTGCTGAATCTTCAGCTTCTATTTCAAACTTGTATAATTTTCCTTCCATTCCAACAAATGTTGCAGTTGATTTCACAACATCACCTTCAAGTGTTGGAGCAAGATGTTTTAAATTAACTTCAACACCAACAGAAAGTTTTCCATCTCCAAGTAATGGTTTCATAGCCTTAGCAGCACTACACTCCATAAGTGCAGTTAATCTTGCTGTTGCAAAAACTGGTGGGAAATTATCATCTGGTGATATTTCTAAATTTTTAGCTAAATCTTTACTTTCAACTTTATAATCTATACTATCTTTTGTTCCAATTTCTAATGACATATATACTCCTATATTTTAAAATATATATTGTACCAATTTAAAATAAAAATATTTTTTATATACTTATTTACTAATTTGCATAATTTAGATATAATCCGCGAAAAATAAATGGATAAACTAATGATTGATTTAGATAATCAAACAGATTTAGAAATTGATATTTCATATCTTGAAACTATTGTAAATGATTTAGTATCAAAAGATATTGAACTAATATTAACAAAAAATGATGAAATACAAAAACTAAATAAAGAACACAGAAATATAGATAAAGCTACTGATGTACTTAGTTTTCCACTTGAATTTGATATGCCTAATATGCCCTTAGGGTCAATTGTTATATCAATTGATTTTGTTAAAGAAAAAGCAAAAGAATTCAATCATAGTTTTGATGATGAATTAAAACTTCTTTTTATTCATGGATTATTACATCTTATTGGATTTGACCATGAAGTTGATAATGGTGAACATAGAAAAAAAGAAGAAGAGTTAATAAAGAAATATAGTTTACCAAATAGTTTAATAGTAAGGAATTCATAAAATATGGATATTGTAATATTTATCGTATCAATGACTGCATTGATTTATGGAGCAGATTATATTATTGAAGAGAGTGAAAAAATTGCACTTCATTATAAAATCTCGCCATTTGTAATTGGTGCTACTCTTGTTGCATTAGGAACATCACTACCAGAAATGGCTGTATCAATGTCTGCTTCAATGAAAGGAAGTGGGGATATTGCAGTAGCAAATGTAATTGGAAGTACGATTTTTAACATAGCACTTGTACTTGGTGTTGTATTTATCATTGCTAAAAAAATTGCCCCAGAGAGAGACCTTTTTGCACAAGATTCTGCATGGGCACTTTTCCCTATTTTAGTATTTATTCTTATGGGAATTGACGGAAAACTAAATGCAGTAGATGGTCTTCTATTTTTAGTTTTAATGGGTGCATACTTAATGTTCTTAATCAAATCAAATCAAGTTGAAGAAATAGATGATGAATTAGCAAAAGAGAAATTTGCATGGGGAAAAACTTCTCTTATGCTTATTGCAGGTTTTGTATTGACTATTGGTGGAGCAGATTTTGCTATTGATAGTGCAGGAAATATTGCAAGAGAATTTGGAATAAGTGAGTGGATGATTGGGCTTTTCTTAGTTGCATTTGGTACATCATTACCAGAGCTTACTATCTCAATAAAAGCTGCTAGAAATAATAATGCAGATCTTGCAATAGGAAATATCATTGGTTCAAATGTTGCAAACTTTACAATGGTTTTAGGACTTAGTTCTATTGTAAATACATTAAATGTAGATTTATCTGCAAACTTCTTTGATATAACAGCAGCATTTATACTATCACTTATGTTAGTATTTATAACTGCAAATAAACTATATAATAAAAGTGCAGGAATAGTACTTCTTGTGGTATTAGGATTAGTGATTCAAAACGGTTTATAATAAGAAAAAATAGTGAATAGTTAAAAAACTATTCACTAATTAATTTTTTTAGATTATTTATGACAATCTTGACAAACTCCTGAAAATACAACTTCTGTATTCTCAACTTTAAAGTTTGTGTTAGCAGATATTGAATTTTGTAGAATTGAAGTATCTATTATAATATCTTCAACTTTTCCACATGAAGAACATACTAAATGAGAATGTTCTTCCTTAACTAATTCATAAACTGATTTAGTATCAGGAAGCTTTACTTCATTTAAAAAAATCTTTTCTACCATTGCATTTATATTTTTATATATAGTTGCAAGGGAAATTGAAGGAAATTTTTTTAATAAATTTCTATAAAGATCATCAATATTCATATGTCCATGTTTATATAATTCATCAACTATTGCAACTCTTTGTGGAGTTACTTTTAAATCATATTCTTTTAGTAAAACAGAACTATTAAGCATTTCATCTTCCTTTCCTGCTTGAAATCATACTAAAAATATAGTTAATTTCACTTATGCAGACTCGTTAATTATTCGATGATAATATAAAAACCTAAATATTTTATTTATTAATTACAATTAGTAGAGGATAATAATTTTCCTTTAAGTTTTTCTATATTATAATTCCTAAACGAAAAAAATTATCCAATGATATTTTTTTTATTTTAATAAAGCAAAAAAAATCTAAATTAGATACAATAAATCAAGGAGAAAATAATGAAACAATATCAATCATACAAATGTAACAAATGTGGTAATGTAGTAGAAGTACAAAATGTAGGTGGAGGAGAATTACACTGTTGTAATCAACCAATGGAAATGATTACAGAAAGTTTAACTGCTGTAAATTTAATGAAAGCATTTGCTGGTGAATCAATGGCAAGAAACAAATATGAATATTTTGCAAAAATTGCTCAAAAAGAAGGATATAGGGATATAGCAGCCCATTTTCAAAGAGCAGCTGACAATGAAAAAATGCATGCTAAGCTTGAATTAAAAGCCTGTAATCAATTATTAACAGGGAAAGAATTTGGAGATACAGTTGAAAACCTTCAATATGCTATAGATGGTGAATCATACGAAAATGTAACTATGTACCCAGATTTTGCAGCAATTGCAAAAGAAGAAGGTCATAATCAAATTTCAAAAATGCTTGATTTAATCGGTAAGATAGAAATTGAACATGAAAATATGTATAAAGAATTAAAAAGAAGACTTGAAGCTGGAGAAGAACACTTAAGTGATAATGACGATGAAGAATGGATTTGTGAAGTATGTGGACATGTACACAGAGGTAAAAAACCACCAAAAGTATGTCCAGTATGTAAGCATCCACAAGAATATCAATCAAGATTAAATGGCAAAAAATAGTTTTTAAATTAGAGTAGTTATTTACTACTCTAATTTTGTTTTATCCTATAAAAACAATATATTTGATAAAATATCTGATTATTTTAATGTTCATTAAATTAGGAGATATTTTTGTTTAGACTACTATTACTTTTTTTCTTTTCCTTTTCTTTATACGGAAATTCATTTACTGTTGCTTCTTACAACGTAGAAAATCTATTTGATTTAGTAAAACACAGAAGTGATTATAAAGAATATATACCAAATACAAATGCTAAATGGAATCAAAAAAATTTTAATATAAAAGTAAATAACCTAGTAAAAGTTTTAAAAGATATAGATGCTGATATTATTGGTCTCCAAGAGATAGAAAATAGACAAATGATGCAAGTATTATTAAGAAAATTGCCTGAATATAAATATAGTTCATTTACAAAATATAGAAACTCTAGCGTAGGAATTGGATTTTTAAGTAAAATTAAAATCAAAAATAACAAAGATATAAATGTAACTTTCACAAATAAAATCTTTAGACCCATATTAGAAACTACTTTTGAACTTGAAAACAACGAATTTAAAATATTTAATAATCATTGGCCTTCTAAAAGAGTAGCTGAAAGTTATAGAGTTAAATATGCAAAAGTTTTATATGATAGATTAAAAAAGCTCCCAAAAGATTATGATTATATACTTATAGGAGATTTTAATTCAAATTATGATGAATTCAAAACTATCTATAGAGAAAAAAAATTAAACAACACTTCGGGAATCACGGGTATTAATCAAGTTTTAAATACAACAATTGATAAAAGATATATTACTTATGATGATATTTTAAAATCTAAAAAAAGAGTTCACTACAACTTGTGGCTTGATTTAAATTATAATGATAGATTTTCAAATAAATATAGAGGACAAAACAATACTCCAGATAATATAATCCTATCACCTGCCCTATTTGACAATAAAAAACTCTCTTATAAAACTAAAAGTTTTAAAGTTTTTAAACCAAACTATTTATATAAAAATAAAAAAATTATAAGATGGAAAATGAATAGAAGAGTTCATTCTGGAGGTGGATATTCTGATCATCTTCCTATAATTTCAAGTTTTTCAATTGATAAAAAGGAGAAAAACCCTCTTAAGAAAATAGAAAAAAAAGAATTAAATAAGATTTCTCAACTATACAAAAAAACAAAATTAGTTGATGAAGTTCTATTAAAAGACGTAATAGTTATATATAAACATGGGAAAAGTGCCATAATAAAACAAAAAAATGACCGTGCTATATACTTTTATAATAATGCTCAAGAACTATCTGAAGGTTTCTCTTACGATTTAGCAATAATGCAAATCAAAGACTATAATGGTTTAAAAGAAATAGAAGATTATAAAATCAGAAAACACAATGGAAAAATCAAAAACTATAAAGATTTATATTTAGAGGCAAAAAATATTAATATTATTGATACAAAATACCAAAATGAAATAGTCACAAATGTACAAGGTGTGTTTAAAAAAGGAAAACTCTATTTTGATAATAAAAAAATAAAGCTTTTTGCTAAAAATAAAAAAGATTTACCAAAAGAAAATAGTAAAATAACTATAAAAAGGGCTCACATTGGGTACTATAGGGGGAAACCTCAAATCTTAATTCACAAAAGAGTTAAATAAAAAGGAGCTTTCACTCCTTTTTATTTATAATTTAATATATTGTAATTAACTTACAACTGGGAAGTTTTGTTCGTCAAGTGGAGCATCAAAATTACTCATACCTGAACTACCAGCACATCCTGCTACAAACAATGCAAGAACTAAACTTGCTAAAGCTATTTTTAGAGATTTCATAATATATCCTTTTCTTTTTTTATTATTTCTTCTTTAACTTCAAAGTTAATCTTTTAAACTTTTAAGTTAAAGAACACAAATTATTTATACTGAAAGTATACTAGTAATGCGTGTAGTATGTGTAAAGAGTGCGTTTAGAGTTTGTTTAGTCTTTAGTCATTTTCTTAACAATTTATTCTTATGTTTTTTTTAAGCTTTGTAGTTAAATATCTCGATAAAATAATATTCAAGGAGTGAAGTTAAAGGAGTAAAATATGAAAAAACATAGTATTTATTTATTAACTTTAAGCGTTTTTCTTACGGGATGTGCAAAGCATCATACACCAATACAGAAAAGCCATAGCTACACAAAAAAGTATAGTTATCTTTCAGAAAAAAAATATAATTATCTTTCAAAAGAAGAGATAAAAAAAATATGTAACATTACACATGAGAAGATAATGTCTGTAAATAAAATCTGCACAGATGAAGATAAAATACAAAAAATCACAAGTATTGCTCATAAACTTTTATCAACTCTTAATAATTATAATATAAAAGACTGGGAAATAATTGTATTAGAAAAAAAAGAAATTAATGCAGTATGTTTAGCTGATGGAAAGATATTTATAAATAGTGGTATTTTTAGAGCAGCTCAAAATGATGGACAAATTGCAGCAGTTTTAGCTCATGAAATTTCACATGTTCTATTAAATCATGGGGAACAGAAAATAAAAAGAAGTTCTATTTCAAATAAAATGCAAATAGCAGGAACTGTAATTGCAGGTATTTTTAATCCATTATTAATCATACCATTTATAACAGTTTCCGAAGGAGCCAAGTATTCTGTTTTATCACATTATTATCAAGAAGAAGAAAATGAAGCAGATGAAAATAGCTTAGTATTATTAAAAAATGCTGGATATGATTTAAATGAAACTGTTAAATTATGGAATAACATGAAAATGATAAATACTAAAAGAGCTAAAACTAATGCTTCTACTCATCTAAGTTATAATGAAAGAATCATACAATTAAAATATATGATTAATCAAATGAAAAAAAAGGAGAAAAAAGATTTATAATAAAATAGGAGAATAAGAGTAGGCAAATAAAAAAGGAGTAAAAACTCCAATTTTATTTATAATTTAATATATTGTAATTAACTTACAACTGGGAAGTTTTGTTCGTCAAGTGGAGCATCAAAATTACTCATACCTGAACTACCAGCACA